>JAFSGG010000108.1 GCA_017434775.1 Clostridia bacterium | reverse complement strand
TGCAGCAGGCGCTGGGACGGCTGCTGTTGGAAGCCCGGCCGGAAGAAGAGGCAGGACAGGCATTGACGGCTCCGCTGCCCCTGACGGCACAGGGGATCCGCTGAAGGGGAACGGCTTGCTTTTTGCCGGATGATGGGGTATAATATTATGTTGCCGGTATATACATTTCCGGAAAACAGAATTGTGATTTAAGATCAGGAGTTATTATGGCAAAGAAGAAAACAAAGCTGAGCCTGCCGCTGATCCCGTTGCGTGGGCTGATGGTATTTCCGCATATGGTGCTGCATTTTGACGTGGGCAGGCCCCGGTCTGTTGCGGCGCTGGAACAGGCCATGATGGAAGACCAGAAGGTGCTGCTGGTGGCCCAGAAAGATGCCGAAGTGGACGAGCCCAGCATGGAGGATATGTGTCCGGTGGGTACCATTGCGCTGGTGAAGCAGGTGCTCAATATGCCCGGCGATACCATCCGTGTATTGGTGGAAGGGCAGGAGAGGGCGAAGCTGAGCAAAATCCTGGAGGAGGATCCCTGCTGGATTGCCGAAGCCCAGCTGGTGGAGAAAACCGTCATCGTTGGCCCGGAAACCGAAGCTCTCGTGCGCACCACCCATGAATTATTTGAAGAATATGCCCGTACATCCATGCGGGTCAGCGGCGAAACCCTGCGTTCCGTCCGGGATGTGGAAAAAGCCGATCAGCTGGCGGATATTATTGCCGCCAATGTGCTGACAAGGGTGGAAGACCGGCAGGCTATTCTGGAAGAAATTGACGTGACCCAGCGGCTGGAAACCCTGTGCGGTATCCTCAGCCGGGAAACGGAGCTGGCGCGCATTGAAAAGCAGGTGCAGAGCCGGCTGAAAAAGCAGATTGATAAGAATCAGAAGGATTATTACCTGCGCGAGCAGATCAAGGCCATTCAGGAAGAACTGGGGGACAAGGATGCCACCGACGTGGAAGATCTGCGCCGCCGGATGAATGAAACGCCCCTGAATGACGAAGCACGGGAAAAGGTGAGCCGGGAACTGGACAGGCTGTCCCGCATGGCCCCCGGAACGCCGGAAATTGGCGTGAGCCGTACCTATGTGGAATGGATTCTGGACCTGCCCTGGGGCAAGGAAACCACCGATAATCTGGATCTGAAGCGAGCCATCCGCATTCTGAACGAAGATCACTACGCCATGGAAAAGGTGAAGGAGCGGGTGATTGAATACCTGGCAGTGCGCCGTATGAAGGAAATGCACACCGAGGATAAAACCATGAAGGGCCCCATCCTTTGCTTTGTGGGGCCTCCCGGTGTGGGCAAGACCAGTATCGTCCGGGGCATTGCACGGGCGGTGGGCCGCAAATTTGTGCAGATGAGCCTGGGCGGCGTGCGGGACGAAGCGGAAATCCGGGGCCATCGACGCACCTACATCGGCGCCATTCCCGGCCGCATCGTTGCCGGGCTCAAGCAGGCCGGCACCATGAACCCTTTGTTCCTCTTTGACGAAATTGATAAAATGAGCCATGATTTCCGGGGTGATCCAGCTTCCGCCATGCTGGAAGTATTGGATGCGGAGCAGAACTTCGCTTTCCGAGATCATTACCTGGAACTGCCAGTGGATCTGTCCCGGGTGATGTTCATCACCACCGCCAACAGCAAGGATACCATTCCGGCGCCCCTGCTGGACCGCATGGAAATCATCGAAGTGCCCAGTTATACAGAAGAAGAAAAGCTGCACATTGCGAAAAAACATCTGCTGCAAAAGCAGGTGAAAGAACACGGCCTGCCGGATAAAACGGTAAAAATTTCCGATGCGGCCATGAAGCGCATCATTGAAGGGTACACCCGGGAAGCCGGTGTACGCACCCTCAGCCGCACCATTGCCAGGGTTGTTCGCAAGGCTGCCGTGGATATGCTGCAGACGGATGCCGAAACCATTTCCGTTACGCCCCTGGTGGTGGAAAAATACCTGGGCGCCCCCCGGTTCCTTCGGGATATGCCGGGCAAAAAGCCTCAAGTGGGTGTGGTGAACGGGCTGGCATACACAGCCGTTGGCGGTGAAATGCTGGCCGTGGAATGCAGTGTGATGCCGGGCTCCGGCCAGGTGCAGCTTACCGGTCAGCTGGGCGATGTGATGAAGGAATCCGCCCAGGCAGCCCGAAGCTGGGTGCGTGCCCATGCGGCGGAATACGGCATTGCGGAAGATTTTTATAAAACCACGGATATCCATATCCACGTGCCGGAAGGCGCTGTGCCCAAGGACGGTCCCTCTGCCGGTGTGACCATGACAACGGCACTGGTATCCGCCCTCAGCGGCAAAGCCGTATTGCAGGATGTGGCCATGACCGGCGAAATCACCCTGCGGGGCCGGGTGCTGCCCATTGGCGGTGTGAAAGAAAAGCTGCTGGCAGCCTACCGTGCCGGGGTGAAAACCATCCTGCTGCCCAAGGAAAATAAGAAGGATCTGGAAGACGTGCCGCTGCATGTGCTGAGCACCTTCCGCATTCTGCTGGTGGAAAATGCAGAAGATGTGCTGAAAACTGCGCTGGAAAAATAATGAATAGGAAAAACGAAAGCGAGCCGATTATGGATATTAAAAAAGCGGAATTTGTAACCAGTATGAGCGTATATCAGCCGCCGGAACAAACGCTGCCCCAGATTGCTGTGGCAGGGAAGAGCAATGTGGGCAAGTCCTCCCTCATTAACAGCCTCTGCCGCCGCAAGGCCCTGGCCCGCACCAGCGCTACCCCCGGCAAAACCCGGCTCATCAATATTTTTCTGCTCAATGATGCATTCCATCTGGTGGATCTGCCCGGCTACGGCTTTGCCAAGGTGGATAAAAAGGAAAAGCTGCGCTGGGGCGAGATGATGGAAAAATATTTCCGGGAAACGGATGAGCTGAGATTGACGCTGCATCTGGTGGATATCCGCCACGAACCTACCCAGGACGATCTGCAGATGAATGCTTTCCTGCGCGGCACCGGCCTTCCGTTCCTGGTGGTGGCCACCAAGGCGGATAAAATCAGCCGGGGCGCCCGGATGAAGCATCTGGCACCCATCTGCCGGGCATTGCAGGTGCAGCCCTGGCAGGTGCTGTGCTATTCCAGTGAAAACGGCGACGGCCGGGATGAACTGCTGAAAAAGATCGAAGAAGCGCTTGCGGAGCCGGAAAATGTACCGACGGAAGAATAAAACGAGAAAAACTGCCCATTCTATGCGGCAGTTTTTTTGCACCTTCTGTTCTTGCCTGCATAGGATGCAGTAGAAAAGGAGGGATGACGATGAGCCTGTGGCAGGATGTATACACCATGGCCATGAATGAAGAAGAAGCGGCGCTGCTGCCAGCCCGTTGCCGGAGTATGGCGGCCAGGAGCGCTTTACAGGAAACATTGCGCCAGGCGGACAGCATTGCAGGTAAGCTGGTGGGTAGTGAAATCCGGGCAGCGGTTTACGGTGAAACGCAGTCGGTTCAAAATGAAACAAAGCCCATTTATGCTTTTCCCGGCAGCCGGGCGGCGTTGCATCAGGTGCGACCCAATTGGTAAAAAAAGAGGCTGCTGTGAAGATACACAGCAGCCGTTCCTTTAGCGGACAAAGAGCTGGGTTACATACACAAAGCCCTGATCGTCATAGACGACGCCGATGCCGACCTTTTGCCATTGCTTGCCCATGATATTGGCGCGATGGGCCGGGCTGGACAGGAAAGCCGCCTGGGCTTTTTCCACCGTGCTGTGGTGGGCAATGTTTTCACCCACGCCGTTATAAGCATAGCCGAAACGGCTGAGCATCTGGGCGGCGCGGCCGTAAGTGGGGGATTCGTGGGCGAAGTAACGGTTATCCTTCATATCCTGGCTTTTGATGCGGGCAATGCGGCAAAGTTCCTTGTCCAGCACCAGGGCAGGCAGGCCATTTTTTGCTCTGTCACGATTGAGCAATTCAAATACAATTTCCTCTTGCTTTGATACAGAGAATGTAGTATAATCTCCGTTGCTTACAGGCGGTACAGAGGGCTTGGACGTAATTTGAACTGTCGGCTTTTGCGTGGCAATGGGCCGGGGCGTGGCAATCTGCGGCCTTTGGGGCGCAGGTGTGGCCAAGAGAACAGGCTTTGCCGTTACCGTGGGTGGGCAAAGGATGGTGCAGGGCTTTGCGGTGGCGGTTGCTGCCGTGCAAAAATCACAAGCGTTGCAACCTTTGAGTTCGGTGCACAGATCACACCCCACAGGACAGGCGGCCAGTGCGCCGGTGATGGTGAGCGTGAAGAGAAGTGCTGCTGTCAGCAGAATACATGTGTGTTTCATAATGTCCTCCTTTGTTACAAAAGTGTTACGGGAAGAATGTAGCACAAACGGCAAAGGATGTCTAACAAAATGGAATGGAATTGCCATGGCAATATATGGCAGATAATACAGGAGGGATTTTCACATGGCTTTGATTAAATGTCCGCGCTGCGAGCTGAACTATATTCAGGATACGGAAGGCTATTGCAAAATCTGCAAGCGGGAAATGAAGGGCGAAGTGCAGCGGGAAGAAATTGAAATGTGCACCATCTGCAATGAAGCGCCCGCCCTGCCCGGCAAGGATGCATGTCTTTTCTGCCTGAAGGAAATGAATGCAAACAATGCGGATACCAATGAAGAAGCCGTGCGTGTGGACGAAGCTTCTTTGGATATTGATCCCGTGAGCAGCATGGACGAGATTATTCCCGAAATTGAAGACGGCATTCCGGAACGCGAATTCGACGAAATCGAAAACGATCTTTCTCTGGACGCGCTGGGCGAAGAAGAACTGGAAGACGACGAAGAGGACGAAGAAGAGTAACCGTGAAGATTTTTGCCATTGGCGATTTGCATCTGCCCGGCGGCGATAACAAGCCCATGGATGTTTTCGGCGCTCATTGGGAAGGGCATTTTTCGCATATCGCAAAGGATTGGCTGGAGAAAGTAGGGGAAGAGGACCTGGTTCTGATTCCCGGCGATATCAGCTGGGCCATGCAGCTGGATGCTGCGCTGGAAGATCTTCGGATGATCGGTGAACTGCCGGGGAAAAAGGTGATTCTTCGGGGCAATCATGATTACTGGTGGTGCGGCATCAATCATCTTCGGGAAGTGCTGCCCAAGGGCATGTATGCCGTGCAGAACGATGCTATGCTCTTTGGTGATGTGGCGGTATGCGGCTCCCGGGGCTGGACACTGCCTCAGAATGGCAATGCGGAGGATGAAAAGATTTACAGCCGTGAACTGATCCGGCTGGAACTGTCCCTTTCCAGCGCCAGGAAACTGCAGGCGAAAAAGCTGGTGGTGATGATGCATTATCCGCCTCTGGCGGACGGCGGCGGAGAAACCAGGGTATCCCAACTGTTGAGTCGGTATGAAGTGGACGACGTGGTGTATGGCCACCTGCACGGTGCTTCTCTCCGGGGGGCTGTGACTGGCTGCTATGGCGGCGTGCGGTACCACTGCGTTTCCTGTGACGGGCTGAAATTCCGCCTGTACACCCTGTATGGTGGCGAAGCCGAAACGGAAAATGGCGATGCGGCCCAGAATACAGAGGCTTTTTCGGCAGAATAACCCCATAATATGGGGGTGCGGTGGTACGGATACCCAATGAGTGGGGGAAAGCCCCTCAGCTGAACAAAAACAAGAAAAATATAAAATTTTCTTAACAATTTCCCAAAAGGAAAACAAAGAAAATTTGTGCAAAATTAACAATAATAAAACATAATAATTGTTCACAACGAACATATACCGGGGGAATGCGAAAATGCGTTCCCCCGGTTTTTTTGCATGAAATAAGAACACCTGTTTTCATTGTGTGACAAATGCGAAAAAACTGTGTCGATGTAAAACCCCAAAGCCGGAGAACCGGTTTGTTCGTTGTATTGACAAAAGTGAAAAAAGTGGTTAGAATTGGTACAGAAGCCCAAAAAAGGGAGAATTAGTGGCAGATTGGGGGTGGGAAGATGGCAAATGACAAGGATGAACGCAAGGAAGACATGATGTCTGCCGATGCGGATACATTGCCGGAAACCCAGAAAACCTCTGCTGCTGAAAAGAAATTCCTGGGGTTTGTGGGTTCCTATACCCACGGGATTGACTCCAAAGGCCGCTTGATTGTGCCGGCCGGTTTCCGGGAAGCGCTGGGCCAGCAGTTTGCCGTGTGTCCCACGCCGGATTTTAAGGCCGTTGCCATTTACACCCTGGAAGGATGGCAGCAGCGTCGGGACGAGCTGACAGCGCTTGTGCAGCTGGATGCCCGGATGCAGGTGTTCCTGGATCAGTTCAGCAAATACAGCTATGTGGACTGCGAAACGGATGCCCAGGGCCGCCTGCTCCTGCCCCAGAAGATCCGCTCCTGGCGGCTGGGGGACGTAAGAGAAATTGACATCAACGGCGCGACCAGCCACATCCGCATCCTGCCCAAGGCTGTCAGCGAAGATCAGGATCGCCTGTTTGATGAGATGTTTGCAGATCCGCTGGCATTCATCGCTCAGGTGCAGAAAAGTTCTAATTAACAAGAAAGGAAGCGTATAGTATGCAGCGGGGAAAAACAATGACCTATGCTACGGCTGGTGTGCAGATGAGCGCCGGGATTGAGATGAACGTCCGCAGCCATGTGTATATCCCCGATGCAGAAGCGGGGAGCGAGAACAGCCGCGATTATTTTCAGGCCGGGAATCAGGTGGAACGAAAAAAAGAAATCACCATTTCCCGCAATCGTGCGGCGGTGATGTTGCTGGTGCTGGCGGCTGTGCTGGCGCTGGTGATCGGCATCAAGGCGCTTTCCTATGCCCAGCTTTCCGGTACGTATTCCGATACGATGGGGCGGATTGAAGCCATCCATCAGCAGAACATCAACAGCACGGAAGAACTGGCAAAGGCCAGGGATTCCCATCGCATCCGTTACCGTGCCACCACGGAATTCGGTATGGTACCGGCAGATGCCGTGGAATCCATTCCGGTGGTTGCCCCTCAGACACGCCCGAATCAAAATACAAACGGCCTGACAGCAGAGCATCCCTTTGCTGATGGGTATGGGATGTTGAGCGGCAGCCGGTAAAAGGATATCGTCTGCCCGTAGGGGGGATATCCTGTGCGCGCAGACCTTCAGATCCGAAAACGAATTGCAATCATGCTGTCAATACTCACACTTTGTTTCCTTTTGGTCGGTGTGCGTCTTGGCAGCTTAACCCTATTTCAGGGGAAAGCCCTCACAGCCCGTGGCGTACGCCAATGGACACGGGAAGGCGTGGTTTCGGCCCGCCGCGGTGCCATTGTGGACAGGAACGGGGATATATTGTCCCAGTCCACAACCGCCTATATCGTGTCCGTCAATCCGCAATTGGTGGATGATCCAAAGACTGCGGCGGCTGTGCTTTCGCCCGTCATTCAGGCGGATGAAGAAACCGTGGCGGCCCGGATGGCAAGCCGGGGCCAGGCCATGGTGATCCTCAAAAGGCAGGTTCCCCGGGAACAGGTGGACAAAATCCGGGAATTGCGCATGAGTTCCGAAAGCATGCGCCGCCTTTTGCGGGGCGTTTCCTTTGATGAGGACAGCCGCCGTTTTTACCCCCGGGGTGTTTTTCTCAGCCAGGTGCTGGGGCTGACCAATGTGGACAGCCTGGGCCAATCCGGCCTGGAAAGCTGGTACGAAACCTTGCTGAAGGGAAAACCGGGCCTGTTGAAAACCGAAGTGGATGCCAAGGCTCGCATGCTGCCGGACGGGCAGACGGTGTATGTGGCGCCGGAAACAGGCTACACCCTGCAATTGACCATTGATTCAACCATTCAGGGCGTGGTGGAAAAAGCCATGCGCGAATGTTTGGAAGATAACAACGCCGTGAGCGTCCAATGCATTGTGATGGACGTGAACACGGGTGAAATTCTGGCTCTGTGTATGAAGCCGGATTATGACCCCAACGATCCGCCCCGGCATGACGTGGCCCTTTTGAATGAAAGGATGCGCATTACTGCCATCACCGATGTGTACGAGCCGGGGTCAACCTTTAAAATCCTCACCTGTGCCGCAGCGCTGGACAGCGGTGCCGTCACATTGCAGGACGGCTTTTACTGCACCGGCAGCATCATGGTGGACGGTGATAAAATCCGCTGCTGGAAGGTGAGCCACGGTTCACAGACCCTGACGGAAGCCCTGGGGAACAGCTGCAACCCGGCTTTTGTTACCATGGCTCTGCGCATGGGCCCGGACACCATGTATCGCTACATGCGGGCATTTGGCCTGGGGGTTCGTACAGGCGTGGATTTGCCCGGGGAAAGTGCCGGTATCCTGATCAACAGCCGTTTGGTGAAGGATGTGGATCTGGCCCGTATCGGCTTTGGCCAGAGTGTGGCGGTGACGCCGCTGCAGCTGATTTGCGCAGCTTCCTCCGTGGTGAACGGCGGCAGGCTGATGAAGCCTTTCATTGTGCAGGCTGTGCTGGACGAAGAAGGCAATGTGCTGGACAGGACAACACCCCGGATGGTGGCAAACCCCATCCGTCCCGAAACCAGCCAGACCATGCGGCAGTTGCTTTTGCATGTGGTGGAAAACGGTGGCGGAAAGAATGCTGCCATTGCCGGGTATGCCATCGGCGGCAAGACAGGCACAGCCCAGGTGTACAAGGATGGCCGGGTGGTTAGCGACGTGCATATTGGCTCCTTCATTGGCTTTGCACCCATGGATGCGCCGCAGATTGCGGTGCTGGTGACGGTGCACGAAGCCAATGTGCCGGTGGATTACGGCAGCATCACGGCGGCACCCTATGCACGGCAGATTCTGGAACAGGTGCTGCCGTACCTGAATGTGAAGAAAAAAGATGTTCCCCAGACGGCGGAAGTGGCCATGCCGGAATGTACCGGCCTGACCGTGCAGGAAGCCAAAGATATCCTTGCAAAAGCCGGGCTGGGGGCCCAGATCAGCGGGGAAGGAGACGTGATCACCTTCCAGCTGCCCTATGCCGGGCATATGGCCCGGGTGGGGGATCAGGCAATGCTTTATACCTGGGATGTGAATGCCCCGGCGGCGGAAGAAATGGTGTGTGTGCCGGATGTGAAGGGGCTTTCCATGGTAGATGCCAGCCGGGTGCTGCGGGCACGGGGGCTGGAAATGACGATTTATGGCAGCGGCCTGGCGGTGAAGCAAACCCCTGCGGCAGGGGCCTATGCAGCGCCGGGTACGGCTGTAAAAATACAATTTCAATTCCCATCGAATGGAGCGATAGAAGATGCTGTTGAGTAAACTGATTGCGGCTGCCGGTGAAGAAGTGCTGGAAGCAAGAGGCGAATGTACGATAGGTTCCCTGAGCATGGACAGCCGGGCCAAGATGGAGAACGGCCTGTTTTTCTGCATTCCCGGCGCACGTTTTGATGCCCATGATTTTGCCCCTCAGGCCATCCGGAATGGTGCTGCGGCGCTGGTGGTGACCCATTTCCTGCCCTTGGATGTACCCCAGGTGCAGGTGAAAAACGTGCGCGCTGCCATGAGCCTGATGGCCGCCTGCTTCTTTGGCTATCCGGATCAGGAAATGATGCTGATGGGCATCACAGGCACCAAAGGCAAGACGACCACCAGTTATCTGCTCAAGGCCATTTTGGAACAGGCCGGGCACAAGACGGGCCTGATTGGCACCACCGGCAATATGATCGGCAGCGAATACATCAAAAGTGAATTCACCACCCCCGAACCCATCGATTTTTTCCGGAATCTGCGGATGATGCGGGATGCGGGCGTGGATGCGGTGAGCATGGAAGTTTCTGCCCATGCCCTGGAAATGGGCCGCCTTGCCGGTGTGCATTTTGAAGCCGGCTGCTATACCAACCTGAGCCAGGATCATCTGGATCTGTTCGGCACCATGCAGCGCTATTTCCAATGCAAAAAGACTTTCTTCACCCCCAAATGGATTACCAATGCCGTGATCAATGCGGATGAAGAAACCAGCGATGATATTCTGAAGGATATTCAGGTGCCCCGCATCACCTTTGGCATTTCCAGCCCGGCGGATCTGTTTGCCCGGGATATTGAGATCACCGAAAACGGCGTGAATTTCAAGATGGTGTTCAATAAGCTGTGGGAAAAGGAAGTTCACCTGAAGCTGACGGGCATGTTCAATGTGTATAATGCCCTGGCAGCTGCCGGCATGGGCGTGGTGATCGGCCTGAATCCCGATGATATTGCCGCTGCTCTGGAAAGCGTCAGGAATGTGCCCGGCCGTGTGGAAATGCTGGATACCCACACGCCCTACAAAGTAATTCTGGACTATTCCCATTCTCCGGATGCGCTGGAAAACATTCTGTCCACGGTGCGCACCTTTACAAGGAATCGGGTCATTTCTCTGTTTGGCTGCGGCGGTGACCGTGATCCCGGTAAACGGCCCATGATGGGCGAAATCAGCGGCAGGCTGGCAGATTATTCCATCCTGACCAGTGATAATCCCCGCACGGAAGATCCCTTTGCCATCCTCAGGCAGGTGGAAGAGGGCATCGAGCCCACCGGCGGTGCCTATGAAATCATTGAAAATCGCCGGGCAGCCATTAAGAAAGCCCTGCTTATGGGCCGGGACGGCGATGTGATCGTACTGGCGGGGAAGGGCCACGAAACCTATCAGGAAATCATGGGTGTTAAGCGTCCCTTTGATGAAAAGATCGTGGTACAGGAACTGCTGGAAGAAATCAACAACGAAAACTGATTACTGTACAGGGGAGAGAAAACCATGCTGATTTACGGATTGGCGGCGTGTGCCGCAGCACTGCTTATTATGCTGCTGGTGATGCCGAAATTTCTGCCTTACCTGAAAAAACTGAAGTTTGGCCAGACCATTTATGATCTGGGGCCCCAGGCACATAAAGCCAAGCAGGGCACCCCCAACATGGGCGGTGTTGTGATTGCCGGCGCTGCGGTGCTGGTGACCATCGTGCTGGCTATTATCTGCACAGCGCAGAACAGAAAAACATTCGGGCTGGAGAATCCCCTGTGGGCGTTGCTCTTGGTTATTCTTGGAAGCATGGCGGTTGGCTTTGCCGATGACTATATCAAGGATGTGAAAAAGAACCACGAAGGTCTCAAGCCCAAACAGAAACTGATGGGCCAGGTGGTGGTGGGGCTGCTTTTCAGCCTGTACTGCTATTTCTATGTGGGCAGCGACGTGATCATTCCCTTTACCAAAGTCACCTGGGATCTGGGCATTTTCTATATTCCCATCATGACGGTGCTGGTGATGTTCATGACCAACAGCTCTAATTTGCAGGATGGTGTGGACGGAATTCTGTCGTCTGTTACGGTGGTAGGCATGGCGGCCTTTGGACTGATTGCGGTATTTGTGAAAGATACCTTTGCCTATTCTCCCGTGCTGGCCATTGCCTGCTTTGCATTGGTTGGCGCATGCCTGGGCTTTCTGCGGTTCAACCGGCATCCGGCCAAAATTTTCATGGGGGATACCGGCAGCATGTTCATCGGCGGCATGATGGTTGGCGTAGCCATGCTGATGAAGATGGAATTCCTTCTGATTCTGATTTGCTTTACCTGCATAATGAGCAGTGTTTCCGTGATGCTGCAGACCGGGTATTTCAAAATCACCAAGAAAAAATACGGCCAGGGCCGACGCATTTTCAAGATGGCGCCCATTCATCATCATTTTGAACTGTGCGGCATGAATGAGAACCAGATTGTGCTGATGTATGCGGCCGTGACACTGGTGCTTTCCCTGATTGCGGTGTGGAGCATGCACCTGTTTTACTAATTGATTATTTTTCCTGACAGGAGTTGATTTCAGTATGCGTGAACCTGTGTATTTCGGTATCAAACATCATCACTTTTCCGCCGAGAGCGCGCCGGAGAATCCCTGGCAGGGCAAGCGCGTGCTGATTGTGGGCATGGCCCGCAGCGGAATTGCCGCGGCAGAACTGCTGCACAGCGCCGGTGCTCTTGTAACGGTGAACGACGCCAAGGCAGAAGAAACCTTTGGTGATAAACTGGATGAACTGAAGAAACTGAACCTGGTGTTCCGCCTTGGTGAAAATGGCATGGATGCCTTGGTTAATCAGGATATGCTGATCATCAGCCCCGGTGTGCCCATCGATGCGCCCATTGTGAAAAAGGCGGAAATGATGCGCATTCCGGTGTTGGGCGAAATGGAAATGGCCGCCCGGTTCATCAAAAGCGATATGGTGGCCGTGACCGGCACCAACGGCAAGACCACCACGGTATCCCTGCTGGGCGCCATTTTCCGGGAAGCTGGCAAGCTGTGCTATGTGGCCGGCAACATCGGCTATCCTTTGTCCGCTGCAGCCATGCTGGCCCAAAAGGAAGATATGGTGGTGGTGGAAGTTTCTTCTTTCCAGCTGGAAACAACAAAGAATTTTCATCCTCTCAGCGCTGCTGTGCTGAATGTGACGGAAGATCACCTGAACCGTCACGGCACCATGGAAGTCTATACGGGCCTGAAAAAGCATATCTTTGATGCGCAGAGCCATAAGGATTATGCCGTGCTCAATTATGAAGATGAAGCCTGCCGGGAAATGGCGGATGAACTGGGCAGCCATGTGCTCTATTTCAGCCGGCTGCATGAAGTGCCGGAGGGGGCTTTTGTGCGGGATGGGCAGATTATCTGGCGGCTGAACGGCGAAGAAAAAGCAATTTGCAGGGCAGACGAAGTGCGCATTCCCGGTCCCCATAACCTGGAAAATGCGCTGGCGGCAACGGCCATTGCAGCTTCCCGTGGGGTACCCGGCGCGGTGATCCGCCACGCTCTGCGCACTTTTGCCGGGGTGGAGCACCGGATTGAGTTTGTCCGTGAAGTGAATGAAGTGCGCTACATCAACGATTCCAAGGGCACCAATGTGGATTCCACCATCAAGGCGGTGCAGTCCATGCTGGCGCCAACTGTAATGATTCTTGGCGGTTATGACAAGCATGTGTCTTTCCGGGCGCTGGCGGAAGAAATCAAAAGGACCCCGCTGATTTTCCACTGCGTATTGATCGGCGCTACGGCTGCCCAACTGGAAAAGGAACTGACGCAAGCGGGATACACCGCTTTCTCCCATGCCAGAACGCTGAAGGATGCGGTGCTCAAGTGCCGTGAAATTACCGAAGCCGGAAACAATGTGCTTTTCTCCCCGGCCTGCGCTTCCTTTGACATGTTTGAAGATTATGAGCAGCGCGGACGCATTTTCAAGCAGCTGGTGAACCAGCTGTAATACCCTGACGAATGAAGAAACAGGCAGCCGAAGCAGGCCGCCTGTTTTTTGTGGCACAGAAGCATCGGAAATGGAAAGGATGGATGCCTGTGCTGAAAACGGAAACAAGAAAACCGGTGGATAAGGTACTGGTACTGATCATGGGATTATTGATGCTCTTTGGGCTTTTGACCCTGTTCAGCGCCACGTATTACAAAGGCCTGGAAAACGGGGATGCGCTGAAGGAAGTGAAGGAACAGCTTTTCGGCGCGGCGGTGGGTTTTGCGGCCATGAGCGTGACCATGCGTTTGCCGTACACCTTCTGGCGGAAAAAGCAGGTGCTGTATCCGGCGGTGGGCGGCAGTTTGCTACTGCTGATATTGGTGGCCATTCCAGGGATCGGCAGGAGCGTGAATGGGTCCCGGCGGTGGCTGGGATTTGGCGGCGTTTCCTTTCAGCCGGGTGAATTGGCGAAATATGCCTGTGTGCTGCTGATGGCCACCGTGCTCACTTACCGGGGGAAGAAACTGCAATTCTTTTTCAAGGGAATCTTGCCTGTGTTGATTGTGCCGGGGATTATGTTCCTTTTGATTCTGGAGCAGCCGAACCTGTCCACGGCCGGTACCATCATTATTGTGAGCCTGCTGATGGTGATGCTGGCCGGTGCCCGATGGAAACATATGGGGATATTGGGCATTCT
>JAFSGG010000107.1 GCA_017434775.1 Clostridia bacterium | reverse complement strand
TTTTCTCTCTCGCCGTTCTCTTGTTTTCATTACGCCCGTGGAGGACTTGATTTGCTTTGTGTGTGCA
Organism: Clostridia bacterium; assembly: GCA_017434775.1. Taxonomy (GTDB): domain Bacteria; phylum Bacillota; class Clostridia; order Christensenellales; family Aristaeellaceae; genus RUG563. The sequence continues at coordinate 7,330 of JAFSGG010000107.1, read as the reverse complement.
TAAGTTTTCCGAAAATAGGAACGAAGAAAGAAGGACGGCCCATGGCCGCCCCTACGGTATTCGTTTCTCACGCTTCGCGCGGACACATGTTTGTTCCGTCGTGCAACTACATCGCGGATAAGGTGTCCAAAGGACGGTGTCCTTTGGTGCGGGGTTCAGGGGCTGCATAAGCCCCTGCTCCGGTCCTCCGTTAGCAGACGATAACCGGCCGCCCCTACGGTGTTTCATTCCGCACAATTTGTCAGCCAAATACAATTCTTCATTCTGCATTCTTAATTCCGCATTCAGAATTTCCTCAACCCCCTCCTCTGCGGGGGGGCGTTATTGGTCACCGAAAATCTTCTGCACGGCCAAAACAAGGAACATATAATGGCTGCTGCCGCCGCCCATGACGTATTCGGTCTGCTGCCAGAGAAAAGGCCAGGGCAGCAGTTCCGGGAAATCGGGGCGGATAAGCGCCGTGCCGGACACCACGCCGCCGGGGATGAAGGAAAAATCCGCCCGGTTCATGCCGTAAGCCATGGTAGCCGAAACAGCGCCCACGCCGGAAGCGAAGGAAGCGGTATTGCTGCCGGGATGACAGCCCAGCACAAAATTCAAGGCGCGGCTCATCAGCGCAGGAGCGAAGAGATCCGGGAAGGCATCGTGCAGGAAATAGTACTGGAACGCCATGCCCTGAATCTGCCATCCAGCACCCCAGATGTGAGGCCGGTAGGGAATGCCGTAGGGTGTTTCTTCGCTCATTTGCACCATACTTTCACTGATCTTTTCCAGTGCTTTCCGCAGCGTTTTTTCAAAGGCGGCATCCTGCAGTTTTTTTACTGCCCGGCAAAGAATCCAGCCCAGCCGGTCAATCTTTTCGCAGATGAAATCAACCTGTGAGAGCAGGAAAGCTTTGTATTCTTTTTCGCCGGTCGTGAGGAACAGTTCCACCGCCGCATGCACCTTGGCTGCCCGGCTCCATTCGTTGCGTTCACCATCCGTAATGCGGAACAGTTCTTTGGCCGCCTGCAGGGCATCCTGCGCCAGTTCATCATTGAACCCTGTGAGCGCCCGGCTGACGGCGCTCAGCTGGGCCGCAGTAGTCAGCTCCCGGCCGGGATTATCCTCCGTAAAGACCCAGCGATCATCGCTGTTTCCGGGCCGATGATCCGTCATGGCGGCGGCATCCCCCAGCATCACATACTGGCGCAGATCATTGCAGATGATGCCCCGGTACAGCCGCCCCAGGGCTTTCCATCCGCCAACTACCGTCAGAGCGCCGTGCTCAATCTGCTGAAGCAAATCGTTTTTGCCATCCGGCTGGTGAATTTCGGTGATTTTCTTTTCCTGATCAATGGTGGTGGCATCCCAGCAAAGGCCGAAAGTTTCATAAATCAGGCTCAGGATATACGCTTCCCCAGCCTGGCTTTCTACCCGCAGGTCAAAATCCCCGGCATCGTGCCAGCCGCCCCGGTTCAGCCCCGGCACATGATCCCCGGGCTGATACTTTGTCAGGGTTTCGCTGCCCTGCATGTAGCCATCAAAATGATTGCAGTTCACCGGCGCCATCCGGGCATCGTCATCATGGCACAAGCCGTGCCACACCCGGTATTTTTCACTGACACGCATGTGGCACATCTGCACCGGCAGGAAATATTCCAACACCGGTTGCCACACACCCCGCGCATAAATATCCCCGGCAATGCGGAACACGCTGGATTGCGCATCGCCGTATACCACCCGATAGAGCCCTTCTTCCGTCACGTCAGAAAAATCCGCTTTCAGATAATGATACCGCAGGAACTTTCCCCATTCCCCGGTTTGCAATGTGCGCACAGGAAAGGTGCCTTCCGCTGTGATTTTCTGCAGCACAATATCCGGGCGGCGTTCGTCCCTTTTGTCCAGCTCAATCACCACGGATTTTTCCTGCCGGGGCAGATAGCCCACCTGAGACAATTGCACCACCGGCGGATACAGCCATTCTTCCACCACATGGGGGGTGATGATCCATTCCACTGCTTTTTCCGTGGCTCCGGCCGCAATTTCGCTGCTGAGCACAAACCAGCCGTTATTGTGGTTCATGCGGCCGTCGTAAAGCTTTAGTTCTCCCTGTACAGCCTCCACCTTCAGCCGGTTATAGGGATCATCCGGCCGGGAAATGAAGCACTTTCCGCAGGCATAGGGCGCGGCGATCAGGGTATCGGCGGTGATGGGGTTATAGCCCCGTTCCACCCCGGCAAGGTGATCAATATCCGCCAGAATTTTCGCTTCCCCATCCGCCGGCATGGCATGGGCAAGATTGCCGGGCAAAGAAAGGGTGGGGCCCACCGGCTGCCGGGGGTAAATGCCCTGCTTGCCGTCCATGATCCAGGGCTTGCCAAAGAGCGCCCCGGGGAACAATTCCATATTGAAACAGGTTTTGCCCACCAGAAAATCGGGAATAGGCCGGTCCAGATCCACCGTCACCCGAAGGCATGCCCCTTCTGCCTGCACATGCACGGTGTAGGTCAGATGCACGTCCGGACAGATGGCCGGGTTGAAGCCGTGCAGATGCTGCCGTTCATCCGGATAGCGCAATACTGTGCGGATGCAGCCGTTTTCCGCATCCACCACCCGTTCCACATCCCGGGGCAGAGGCTGCCACTGGCCGGGGGTCTGTTCCAGGCGCAAATCTCCATTGGTAGCCACCCGATTTCCGTGCATGATGATGCTGACGCCACTCTGATGCCCGGAGGCATAAATATCATTGAAGGCCATCACGCTGACGCCCATGTTTTCAAAATAACCCGTCTGCGAATTGAGAGAGAACCCTTTTTTCATATCCTTTGCTTTCTCCTGCCCTATAGAATATGCGGATGCCCGATTGGTCTCATTATAGCCCATCGTCTTTTCAAAAACAATGACATCCGCGCACAAGAGAATGACAAACCCCATGCATTTGCAAAGAATAAATAATCGGTGTATAATAAGGAGAACCCAAACAAAGGATGTGAAATACCATGTTTCTGGCCATTGCTTTGGCTCCGTGCAAGGGATGAGGGTTCCTGCATGGAGATAAAAACGCATGCCCTCATGCTTTGCAGAATTTGATCAAAAAACAGAATCAAAGGAGCAAAGTAAAATGAAATTCCATATGAAACCCCTGAAAAATTACCTGTTGCTTTTCGGCACCCAAAGCCTGTCCACCTTAGGCAGCGGGATGACCAATTTTGCCCTGATCTTGTGGCTGTATCAAAAGAACGGTTCCGCGCTGGAAACAGCGCTTTTGTCCGTATGCAGCTATGCTCCCTATGTGCTGATGAGCATCTTTGCCGGTGCCCTCAGCGACCGCTGGGACAAAAAACGCACCCTGCTGTGCTGCGATGTGCTGGCCGCCCTGGGCACCGTCGGGGTTCTGGTGTTACTGAAAACGGATCGGCTGCTGCCCAGGCATCTGTACCTGATCAACGCCCTGAACGGCCTGATGAACACCGTGCAGCAGCCTGCCGGCGAAGTAGTATCCACCCTACTGATTCCGCAGGAGTATTACCAGAAAACCGCCGGCTTACGTTCCTTCGCCAATTCCCTGAACACCATCCTCACCCCCATCTTTGCCGGCGCGCTCTTTGCCTTTGCCGGGATGGATTCGGTGATTGCGGTGGATCTTGCGACTTTCCTGCTGGCTTTCCTGGTGCTTTTGTTCTTTGTGAAAGTTCCGCCGGTGCCCAAAAAGGAAGAAGGCAGAGAACCCCTTTTCCGGGCCGCTGCCAAGGGCCTTCAGTGGCTGAAAGAGCATGCGCTGATCCTGAAACTGATTATTTTCCTGGCCTTTGTGAATCTGATTGCTTCCTGCTTCAATGCCGCTCTCCCCGCCATGCTGCTGTCCCGGAAAGGCGGCAATGAAACAGTGCTGGGCTTAGTAAACACCTTTGCCGGCATTGCCACCATGGCAGGCAGCATACTGGTTACCTTCTTTCCGGCGCCGAAAAACAGGGTGCGGGTCATCTGCCTTACCATCATGCTTTCATTTGGCACGGAAAATTTCCTGCTGGCCTTTGGCCGCACGCCCTTTGTGTGGTGCCTGGGCAGCGTGCTTGGGTGGATCGGTATTCCGCTGATGAACGCCAGTCTGGACGTGATTTTCCGCAACACCATCCCGCCTCACATGCAGGGCAGGGTGTATGCCTGCCGAAACACTTTGCAGTTTTTCACCATTCCGGTGGGGTATCTGCTGGGCGGCACGCTGGTGGATCATGTGTTTGAACCCCTGATGGCCGGGCAGAAAGCCGGCAGCCTGCTGGTTGGGCTGTTTGGCAGCGAAAAAGGGACCGGCGCCGCCCTGTTTTTCCTGGTGCTGGCCGTGGCCGGGTCCGTCATGGCCCTTAGTTTCCTGTGGATCCTGCGCAAAGAACGCTGGACAGACCCTGTAACGCAATAAACTTTCCTTTTGCAGCAAGCTGTTTCCCGCAGCTTGCTGTTTTAGCAAAGAGAAAATCGCCGTGGAGGATCTGTACCTTCCCATTGAAAGACGATAATTGCAAGGCAAGAAAAAACGCACCTCCATGCAAGGAAGTGCGTTTTTTATCCGGTTCAGATCAACCCGGCGTAAGGAATATTTTCCGTCAGGCAGCGGGCAGCGTTTTCGATATCCTCAAAATCAACTGCCTCCCCTTCCCGGGCGCAGCATTCAAATTCATCCACGATATTTTCAATCAGCACCATATCAATGAACAGGGGCAGCTTTTCCAGCATTTCATCGGAAATTTCCGTTTCGCTCCGATACCCTTCCAGCACCGCACGGAAATAGGCATGCATGCCCTCTGCCCGTTTCCCGGCATCTCTCTCCCAGCGGAACCAACCCTCGCCGTGGGTCCACAGGTTGGCCAGGTCGAACATATACCAGCAGTTGATGCAGTTGTCAAAATCGAACACGGTGATGCTGCCGTTTTCCATATCAATATGGTAATTGCCGTCGCTGTAATCAAAATGCACAAGGCCGAAGTTTTCCTGATCCGCGGGCAGCTGCCGGAAATCTTCCAGCCGGGCAGCCATGCTTTCCTTCAGAGGGGCATATGCATCCGGTATCAGGCGGTGGATGTAATCCATATTGTATTTGTCAAAATAACGGGGGCGGGCATAGCAGGGCGTAAAACCTTTGGACAGCCGGTGGATTTTTCCAAGGGTTTTGCCGGTGTTATAGAAATATTCTGCCAGGGGCGCATTTTCCCGGTAGCGGTAGCCGTTATCGGAAATGAGCATGCCCTTTGCAAAGGCAAACAGGCTGATATAGGCCGTGCCCTCATTATAAGGGCAGCTTTCCACCTGCTTGCCGTTAAGGGAAGGCAGCACATCCGCAACAGGCGCGCCGTTGCTTGCCAGGTAATGCACAAATTCCGTTTCGGCCAGGTATTCCTGTTCGCCGCGGTCATTGAGCAGGGAAAAGCGGAGCACCGCTTCCTTTTCCCCGGCCCGGCTGCATGTGAAAATCATATTGCGGCCGCCTTCGTGCCCTTCCGCCGGGGTCAGGGTATATGCATCCAGAGCATACAGTTTTTTTGCGTATTCCAGCAGGTTCTGCAATGTATTTCCTCCTTTACAGGCCGAAAAGGTACCCGGCGGCAATGCCCAGCACCGCCGAAATGCAGATGATCAGGATGGGGTGTTTTTTCAGTTTCAGCAAAAGGAACAGGCCCAAACCGGCAATGACCAGGGACACATAAATCTGGGCACCGGCAAACACACTCCAGCTGAAATCTGCCGGGAAGAGCACTTCCCACACCATGGAGATCACGGCGGCGGCAATGAGCCCCACAGCAGCCGGCTTCAGGCCGCTCATCAGGCCGGAAACAATGCGGCTTTCTTTGAACTTCAGATAGAACTGGGCTACGATCAGGATCACGAGAAAGGAAGGCAATACAACGCCCAGGGTGGATACCGCAGCGCCCAGCCAGCCGCCCTTTTCCATACCGATAAATGTGGCAATATTGATAGCAAAGGGACCGGGGCTGGATTCGCTGATGCCAACCATGTTAACAAAGGCTGCTTCGTCAATCCAGTTATTCAGCATCACTTCCTGGCGGATAAAGGGCAGCATGGCATAGCCGCCGCCAAAGGTGAACAGGCCGATTTTGAAGAAGGTGAAAAACAAAGTAAGCAAAGATACTTCCGTCATTATTTCGCCGCCTCCTTCTTTTGCATGATCAGGCTGGTGATAAGCCCCAGCACTGCGCAGGTGATAATCACATAGAGAATGCTGATATCCGTCAGCAAGGAAACAGCAAAGGCGATCCCAGCGATGACGTAGGCCACCAGATTCTTGGGGCACTGCTTATACATGCTGATCAGCGCCTTCACCACCAGCGCCAGCACGCCGGCACGGATGCCCATAAAGGCATACTGCACAGCCTGAATATCCATCACATTCTGCAGCAGCAGGGAAATCAGGGAAATTACAAGGAACGCCGGCAACACCACGCCCAGGGTGGCCAGCACGCTGCCCAGCACGCCGCAGGTCATGTACCCCACAAAGGTGGCGGAATTGATGGCGATGGGGCCGGGGGTGGATTCGGCAATGGCCACAATGTTCAGGATATCTTCATCACTGAGCCATTTGTGATTTTCCGTTACTTCCTTCTGGATGAGGGGAATCATGGCATAGCCGCCGCCAAAGGTGAACGCCCCGATCTTCAGAAAAGTGAGAAACAGGGGCAGCAGACGATCCTTATTTTTCATGCTGCAGGTACCTCCTTGATGATCTACACAATATTTCTATTATACCGAAAAAGACGGAAAAAGGAAAGGGCTTCCCGAAAAATACCCGTTTCTTGCACAGTCCGTCCATTTCGTGCTATAATAATAGTATAAACCCCAAAGGAGGCGTCGGATTTGGAACAGAAGGATATGGAGCTATTGTTAACATGGCTGCAGGAAAACAAGGATCATAAACTGAATTTTCTGGAAAAGCAAGCCATCAAGCTGGCGGTGGGCCGGGCAGATACCGTGCAGGACCTGGTGGAGACCGCCCTTTCCCTGCTGAAAGGCGGAAAATAATTTTCCTGAAATTTTCTAAAAAAAAACGCTTGACACAGAATACCTTTGGTGCTATAATCTGTGATTGTCAGCAGGGATAGCCTGTGACCGGGCTGGACTCGTGACTGTCACAGCGGCAAATGCGCCTGTAGCTCAGTTGGATAGAGCAACGGCCTTCTAAGCCGTGGGTCAGGGGTTCGAATCCCTTCAGGCGCGCCAATTCCGCTTATGGTGGGTGTAGTTCAGTTGGTTAGAGCGCCAGATTGTGGCTCTGGAGGTCGTGGGTTCGAATCCCACCACCCACCCCACTTTTAGCGCCCGATGCGCATCACGTTGGGGT
>JAFSGG010000106.1 GCA_017434775.1 Clostridia bacterium | reverse complement strand
TGTTCATCGAAATAAATCAAAAAGATCACCTCATCGTTTGTTTTGCAATTGATTATGTACATTCGCTTTGGAAGGGCTAATTCCTGCCGGGAAAAGAAAAAAGCTGCCTTGCGGCAGCTTGATTGGTTTATGCATTTGCAAAGAGGGAAGAGGTGGCTTCTTCTTCATATTGCCGGGTGTAGAGGCTGTAGTAATGCCCCCGGGCTTTGAGCAGTTCCGTATGTTTCCCCTGTTCGATGATCTTGCCGTCCCGCACCACCAGGATCAGATCCGCATTTTTTACGGTGCTCAGGCGGTGAGCGATGACCAGAGAGGTGCGGCCTTTGATGATGGTTTCGATGGCAGACTGAATCTTCTGCTCCGTCAGGGTGTCCACGGAAGCGGTGGCTTCGTCCAGTACCAGAATCCGGGGATCGGCCAGAATGGCCCGGGCAAAGGAAATGAGCTGCTTTTCACCGGTGGAGAGCATATCGCCGCCTTCACCCACGTCACTGTCCAGCCCTTTTTCCATTTTGTTCACCACTTCTTCTGCGGAAACCAGCTTCAGTGCCCGCCAGATTTCTTCTTCCGTGGCGTTGGGGTTGCCATAGAGCAGGTTTTCCCGGATGGTACCGGAAAAGAGGTGAGGGGTTTGCAGTACATAGCCGATGGCAGAATGCAGCCACAGCTGGCTGCGTTCCCGGGCGTCCCGGCCGTCGATGAGCACCTGACCTTTTGTGGGCTCAAAGAAGCGGCACACCAGGTTCACTAAAGTGGATTTGCCGGCGCCGGTTTCACCCACAATGGCAATATTGGAACCGAAAGGAATTTTCAGGCTGAAGTTTTCCAGCACATATTCGTCGCCGTCGGGATACATGAAATCCACGTTTCTGAATTCGATGTCGCCCTGGATTTCTTCCCAGTTTTCCCGTTTGGGATTAAAGGAATCGCCGTACTTTTCCAGCACTTGGGGGGTATCGGTCACGTCGGATTGGGTTTCCATCAGCCGGGAGAAGCGTTCGATATTCACCTGGGTGGTGATCAGATCAGAAATGGCGTCGATGAGCCAGCGAACAGGCTCCATCATGCCCTGGGCGTAATTCATGAACATGGAGAAGGTGCCCACTTCATTTTCGGCAATGTAGCCGCCCTGCCAGAGCACGATGGCCAGCGCCAGGGAAGAGGCCACATTCAGCGTGGCGGAGAACATGCCGCGCAGATGGGACACCCGGACGCTCTTTTTGCGCATGGCGCCGGTATCATTCACAAAATCCTTGGCCATTTTGTTTTCAATCACCAGGGTTTTGATGGTCTTGGCGCCGGTGATGCCTTCGTTGAAATCGCTGGTGATGCGGCTGTTGAGTTCGCGCACTTCCCGGTTGACTTTGATGAGCCGGGCCTGGAAGAAGGAAAAGAGAATCACAATCAGCGGCAGAATAGCCATGACCATCAGGGCCAGCCTTGCATTCACCGCCAGCATCACCACCACGGCGCCCACAAGGTAGGAAAGGTGCCACACCGAATCCATCAGTGACCAGGAAACCAGGGAACCAATGCGGCTGGTGTCGCTGATGACCCGGGCGTGAATGTAGCCCACGCTGTTTTGGTTAAAATAGGAGAAGGAAAGGGTTTGCAGATGGCTGAAAGCAGCGTTTCGCAGGTCACGGTTCACACATACTTCCGTCCGCATGGCATAGCTGCAGGAAATGTAATTCATGATGCCCGTCATGCTGATGGCAATCACATAAATGAGGATGAACCAGGGCAGGGTATCCAGCGTGGCGCCGCCGATGAAGTGGTTCAGGGAATAGCGCTGAAACTGGGGAATCAGCAGGTCCACCCCTGTGGACATGAGGCCGCAAAGAATCATTATCAACAGCGTTTTGCGGTATTTTTTCATATAGGGCAGCACTTTGCCCACGCCAAAGAAGGGCAGAGACCGCTTTTCGTTTACAGAAGTCATGCGTCCACCTCCTCTGCGGACAGGGATTGAATTTCGTAGATCTTTTGATACAGGCCGCCGGCATGCTGCAATTCTTCCGGCGTGCCCATTTCGATGATGCGGCCCCGATCCAGCACGATGATCTGATCAGCTTTGGAAAGGGTGGTGATGCGGTGGGAAATGAGGATGGTGCTGGCTGTGCCGAAACGCTTTTCCAGCTCCGCACGGATTTTGGCATCCGTTTCCGCATCCACAGCGGAGAGAGAATCGTCGAAGATCATGATGGGGGTATGCTGGGTGAGCATCCGGGCGATGGCGGCGCGCTGCTTCTGGCCGCCGGAGAGGGTTACGCCGCGCTCGCCGACAAACGTATCATAGCCCTTGGTAAAGCTTTCAATGGTTTCGTCAAGGCAGGCAGCCCGGGCAGCTTCCCGGATATCGGAAAGGGTAAGGCTTTCATTGGTGATGGACAAATTTTCCTGCAGGGTACGGGAGAAAAGGAAGGGCTCCTGCAGCACGATGCCGATGTTTTTGCGCAGGTGTTCCCGTTTGATATCCGCAATATCCACGCCGCCGATGGTGATGCGGCCACAATCGGAAGGCAGATCATAGAGCCGGTCCAACAGCAGCATGAGGGTGGATTTGCCGCTGCCGGTGCTGCCCAGAATGCCCAGGGTGGAGCCGGCCTTCATGGTGAAGTGAATATCGTGGAGCAGCTGCGGGCAGCCTTCGTAGGCAAAATTCACATGCTCAAAGGCAATATCACCGGTCATATCGGCTTCAACGGCGTTTTCCTTATCCTTTTCCGTTTCGGAATAGATGATGTAGCCGATACGGTCAATGGCTACGCCGGCCTTGCTCATATCGGAAATCATGCGGCCCAGCTGGCGGATGGGCCACACCAGCATGGAATTATAGGAAATGAAAGCAATGTATTCACCGCTGGAGATGTACTTGTTCAGGCAGAACACGGCACCCAGCACAATGACCAGCATGATCTGCAGGCCGCTGAGCACGTCGGAAGAACTCCAGAAGCGGCTCATTACCTTGCCCATGCGCACCCATAGGCCGGTATATTCTTCGTTATGCTGTTCAAACCGATCCTTTTCATAGCGTTCCCGGCCAAAGGCGCGTACTACACGCACGCCTGTCAGGTTTTCCTGGGCCATGGCGGAAAGGCGGCCTTCGCTTTCGTCACATTCCTTGAAACCTTCGCCGATTTTGGTGTGGAAATGGATGGAATAAAGCACGATGACGGGCATGGGTGCCAGCGCGATGAGTGCCAGTCCCGTGTGCATGGAAAACATAACAACCATGGAAAGAGCCACCAGCAGCAGGATGCGGAAAAGACCGGTCATCTGCCCGGCCACAAAGTTACGGGTGGTGTCAATATCCGAGGTGCAGCGCTGGATGATATCGCCGGTATGGTTCTTCATGTGCCAGCTGAAGGGCAGATGTTCAATATGAGTATAGAGCTGATCCCGCATGGTTTTGGTCAGCGTTTCCGAGGCGCGGGTGCTGGTGATCATAAACCCATAATGAGAAATCACTTTGAATACAGCCACAGCCAGTACCGCCAGCGCCAGCATCCACAGATTCTGACGCAGAAAATCAAAGCCGCCCAATTGCTGGGCCAGGCGGCTGATGGTGGGGTCTGTGCACACTTCCCGGCCGATCACATTATCCACCGTTGTGCGGATAATCTGAGGCGTGATCATATCAGCGATGGACGTCATGGTGGCCAGCAGCATGGTGCCGGCAAAATAGCGTTTACTTCCCTGCAAAAAACGCCAGATAAGCGAAAGTTTAGGCGTTTTTGCCTGTTGATTTTGCATAGAATAAATCCTCCGATAAATTAGAAAAACGGTTTCTGTGTTTCCTGAAACACATGTTGAAAAAAGCCAGATAAGCGGCAGGAACTCCACCTGACACCCTATCCGGCCCAATACCATCCGTGCGGTACCAACCCTCCGATGCTCCCATGGGCATTATATATGGAAAGCGCAGGTCTGTCAATTAAATGGGAGAAAGATGAGAAAAAATTGAAAAACAAAGGAAAAAGGCGGAAGAAGAAGGGGTGTAAATGCGTTATATGGATGAATGCAACAGAGAGGGATTAACGGGATGAAAAACAGAAAATGGTTTGTTTTGTGCGTGTGTTTATGTTTGATAATGGCGTATTGCTTAAATGCTTCGGCGGATGGGGTTGCAGATGCACGGCTGAAAATGCGCATGGCCACCAGAACCGGCCCTTCCACGTCTTATACCGAACCGGGCACATTTTTTCAAAACGACTGGCAGTATACGCAGGTGGACGTGCTTTCCAAGGCCTACGGCAATGGGGTGTGGTGGGTGCAGGTGGAATTCAGGGACGGCGGTAAAATGTATCGTGCATACACCGGAGCGAAGCGGGTGGATGCGGACCTGAATAAGATTGAAGAAGAGACGATCCTGGGAACCGGTACCCTTTCCACTGCCGGGGATACGCCGGCCTATTACGGCCCCGGCACCCATTATGCTAAGATGAATGACGCAGTACCCTGGGGAGCGGAAGGTACGATTGTTCTGGCGGAAAATGGTTTTGTATTGCTGGATTATTATGATGGATACCTCAATCAGCAGCGCAGGGCATGGCTTCCATCAGATGATGTGGATGTGTATTGGTATCACGGTGCGCCCCAGGAAAGCATTCCGGAAAACAGGGCGGAGATTCAGCCCGGTGCTGTTTTCCGCCGGGTGGATGATGATGTTTCTTTCTGCCAGGTGATGGAATACCAGGAAAAAGGCGGCTATTCCCGGATAAACCTTTACTTCAAGGAAGCCGGTTATTTCGGCAATGTATATGTATTTATGGATGGGCGGGATCATGGTGCATTCACATTGCCCAACGGAGTAAGCGGAGAAATCTGGTTCAATATCCAAACCATTGCCGTGGAGGCGTATATGCCTCAGTACGGTATGGACAGCGTATTGGTATTTAGCTGTCCATGAAACAGAATGCGGTATGGAATTGCGCTTTCTGTATATAATGTGTATTTGCCGAAAACGGAATTGACACCGGCATAGTACTGTGCTATACTTCCGACGACAGGGGAGCTTGCCCAAGCAGGCTGAGAGGAAGGTGTGCCCTTCGACCCTTTGACCCGGGTTTGGGTAATGCCGCCGGTGGAATGAGCAGCGAAAAAAGCGGTATGCCCATCGGGGGATATCGCTTTTGTATTTGGAGGAATGTATGACACGGAACAAGGCCAATGATGTACTGAAACTGGTGCTGGCGGCTCTTTTTGCCGCGCTGGTGTGTGTGGCTACCATGGTGGTGCGCATTCCCATGCCTGCAACGGATGGCTATGCCAATCTGGGGGACGCCATTATTCTGATCAGCGCTTTTCTGATGCCGCCTTATCTGGCGGCTGCTGCAGCGGGGATTGGATCCATGCTGGCGGATTTATTGGCCGGTTATGCTGAATTTGCCCCCGGCACCTTTATTATTAAAGCGGCCGTAGCGTTCATTGCCGGAAATATCTTTTTCCGCTTTGGGAAGGAAAAAGGTGTGTTTTCTTCTTTGCCGGTGATGGTTATCGCTGGTGTCGTGGCGGAATGTGCAATGGTGTTGGGGTATTTTGCGTATGAAGCGCTGATTTTGTCCTATGGCATGGGTGCTGCCGGCAGCCTCCTTGGCAACGTAGGCCAGGGCATTGTGGGCGTGGTTATCAGTTGTACGGTGACGCCGCTTCTGATGAGGAATACGGAAGTGAAAAACATGATGGCAAAAACCTGGAAATAAGCGAGAAGATCAGCAAAAAACGCATCGGATATCCGGTGCGTTTTTTTGTATGATTTTTATTGCTTTGTTTCCGTGCCCAGCAGCAGTTTCAGGGCTTCCCGATGGCTGGTGACGGTATAGGTGGCGTCATTCTTTTGCACGCCGCCCTTGCGGCAGAAATAGATGCTGTGGATGCCGGCGGCATTGGCGGCAGGAATATCGGCGGAAAGGCTGTCGCCCATGAGGACGGCCTGTTTTTTATTGGTGCAGCCCAGCTTTTCCAGGGCAATTTCCAGCATGCGGGGGTCCGGCTTGGCCACGCCCACTTCTTCGCTGATCACAATGGCATCAAACAGGGGCGTCAGGGGGCATTTGGCCAGGCGGCTGCGCTGAATGGCGGAAACGCCGTTGGATACCAGGGCAATTTTCATTTTGCCGTGGAGCGACTGAATGAAATCATCGGCGCCGTAGAGGAGATCGGCATAATTGCCCAGGTTTTTCGCATAGGCATCGGCGATCCTCTCCGGCCAGATATCAGAACGGTTCATATGATTCAGCAGCTGGCGGAAGCGTTCCACTTTCAGTTCGGCCTGGGTGGTTTCGCCCTTTTCCAGGGCTTTCCACAGGGCATCGTTGATATGGTGATAAGCAGCGCAGGTATCTTCATCCGCAGGCAGCCCCGCTTCCGTCAGGGTCTGGGTGAGGGCCTTTTGTTCTGCTGCGTTGAAATCCATCAGGGTGTTATCGTTGTCTACCAGCAGGTATTGGTAGGGCATTCCTTTCTTTTTCCGCCAGGCGTGCTTATCTTTATAGGTTCGTTTGAAAAGATAATTTGCGCCCAGAATGCCGAAAATGGGCAGCAGTACGAAAACAATCAGAATCCACATAAAAAACGCTCCTTTCTCATTCCGTCCACAGCCCGGCATCTGTTCCCATCAGTTTGCACAGGGCTTCCACATAGAAATAATCACCGTATAGGATATTCACATGCCGGCCGGCACCGTCGTTGTGATAAGCGGCGGTGCATTTTTGCAGGATGCCGGTGGAATGATCCGTATAATCGGCGCAAAGCTCGTGCAGGGCTTTGAGCAGCTGCAACGCTGCTGCGTGATACCGGCTGCTTTCATCGCCTTTGGTCAGCTTTGCCAGTTCCAATAAGCCGCAGGCGGCGCAGGCGCCGGCAATGTTATCGATGCGTTCTTCGTCCCTGGGTTGGCAGAAATCGCAGTCCGTCAGCCCGTCCGGCCGGATATTGGCAATGAAGTAATCGGCGCAGCGCCGGGCAGCATCCAGATACCGCTGTTCTTTCAGGTTTATGGCGCTGAGGGTGAAGCCGTACAGGGCCCAGGCCTGTCCCCGGCTCCAGCTGCTTCCTTCCGCATAGCCCTGACCGGCCGGTCTTTCCAGCGCCTTGCCGGTATCGGGATCAAAGATGCAGATGTGGCACATGCTGCCGTCCGTCCGCTGAAACTCCCGGATGGTGGTATCGGCATGGATCCGGGCAATTTTTTCAAAACGGGGATCCCCCGTCTGCCGGGATGCCCAGTGAAGCAGGGGCAGGTTCATCAGGCAGTCCACAATGGCCCAGCCGGCTTTATCGTCCCCTTCCCAGGCACGGATGAACCCTTCCGGATTGAACCGGCCGGCCAGAATGGCAGCGGCGTGGAGGGTGTTTTTGTAAGCGGTTTCGTCCTTCAGCAGTTTGTGATGGGCACCGCAGGAAAGCAGGTACATAAAGCCCACGTCGTGGTGCAGGCCGGTGAAACGCATCAGCTCGTCTTCCAACAGTTTTTCTGTACGGAGAGCTTCCATTTTATATATATCTTTTTCCGTATTATGGTAAAGCTGCCACATCAGTCCCGGCCAGAAGCCACCGGTCCACCAGCTGTTGTCTCCCTTTTCGCCGCCATAGGGGGAGGGGAGAAAGGTATCCTCAGCCCCCATATATGGTATAATACCCAAACGGGCAGCAAGAGCGGCACCTTTTTCAAATTTCTGTTCAGCCCGTGTGAAGGCTTCTAAAATCCAGGATTCCATACCCTTCCTCCTTTGGGTAAAAAATCGGCGTGCAAATGTATTTTCCTGGTATTTTTGCTATCGATTGGGGCAAAATACAACTGCCTCAAAATGGCAGAAAAAGCACTGATATTTATTGTACCAGAAAATATAAACTTTTCAATAGCCGAATGCAGCTGGTAAAAGATTTTCTGTGACAATACGATCGGAATATATGAGACAAAAGTGACCTTGGTTCAGAATCGAAAATGTTTCGATTGCATTCCTAAATATTACAAAGTAGTTATAAAATATTTATAAAACAAAACGAGAAAAAGAAAGAAGTGTGAAGAAAAATGAAATATAGATGAACAAATGCCATGCAGGATTGAAAATATTTCCATAATGGTTTATTATTTATTAGTAATTGGAACAAAGCAATTTATTACGAAATTTTACAGGGCGAAAAACAGCAGGAAAACAAGGGCCTTCGCTCGCTGCTGATGCGCCTAAATATACCAGAATATGCCAGGAGGATTATGTGAAAACGCAGACAAAAACAACCCTGAGAACGATCACCACCGCCTTGGTTGTGATTACCGTGGTGATTGCCTTTCTGATTGCCGGCATTCGAATTTTCGGGTTCCAGATTTACGGCGTCACATCCTCATCCATGGAGCCGGAATACCCCAAGGGTTCTTTGGTCTATGTGCAAAGAGCGAATGTGAATGATCTTCGCGTACGCGATGTGATTACCTACCAACTGGATAAAAAAACCATTTCCACGCACCGTATCAACGAAATCGTCCGGGATGCGAGCAACCCAAACATCATCAAGTTCCGCACCAAGGGCGATGCCAATGCCGAAGCGGATAACCGCCTGGTAACTGAAGCGGATATTATCGGTAAAGTGGCTTTCTGCATTCCGCATCTGGGCAATCTCGCCTCCTATATCCAGAAACCGCCGGGGCTGTATGTGGCCATTGTCATCGGAATTGCACTGGTGGCGGTGGTGGTGATCACCGATAAGGAAACCGGCAAAGCGGGTGATGGGCAGCAGGTGCAGAACAAAAAGTCTTCGCCCTTCCTGCAGGCGCTCCTTGCCAAACTGGGACTGAAGAAAAAGGCGCCGGCCCAGAATGCTTCTCCGCTGAGGCAGCAGGGGTATGTGCCGGGACAGGCGCAGCCGCCCCGGCAGCAGTACCCGCAGGGGTACGCCCCCCAGCAGCAACAGTATCCGCAAGGGTATGTTCAGCAGCAGCAGTATCCGCAGGGGTACGCCCCCCAGCAGCAACAGTACCCGCAAGGCTATACCCCCCAGCAGCAGCAGTATCCGCAAGGGTATGTTCAGCAGCAACAGTATCCGCAAGGGTACGCCCCCCAGCAGCAATATCCCCAGGGGTATGCACAGCAGCAACAATATCCGCAAGGGTATACGCCTCAGCAGCAATACCCACAGGGATATGTCCAGCAGCAGTATCCCCAACAGGGGAGACAGCAGTAAACCCAGCGAATATACAGCCTGAAGGTCGATCATCGTCCGGAAGTGCTGCGATCGATATAAAAATTCTATGGAAGTGGAGGAAAACAAAATGGCACTGTCTAAACGCACTCTGCTCATGCTTGTCAGCGTAGTACTGGCGATTTCCATGTCCGTGTTCGGCACCATCGCTTACCTGACCAGCTCCGCTCAGGCCACCAACACCTTCACCGTGGGCGATGTGGAAATCACCCTGGATGAAACCGAAGTGGACGAAGACGGCAATCCCAAGTATCCCGTGGATACGGACGGCGACGGCGAAACCGATGTGGAAATTTCCATCGATGATAACGGCACCATCACCGTTGATCCCACCCCCGATGACGATTCTGATGAACCCATCGTGATCAAGCCCGATGAAAACGGCGATTATCCGCCCACTGATATCGACGGCGATGGCGATAAGGACGAAATCGAAGTGGACGATAACGGCAACATCATCGTCAAGCCCGAAGGCGGCGATCCCACCACCATCGTTCCCGGCGTGGATGTGACCATCGATGACGACGGCACCATCACCATCGATCCCGATTGCCCCGAATGCGAAGATATCGTGATCAAGCCCAATGAAGACGGCACCTATCCCGATACCGACGTGGACGGCGACGGTGATAAGGATAAGATCGAAGTGGATGAAGACGGCAATATCATCATCACCGATCCCGACGGCAACACGATCGTTACCGAACCCAGCAAGACGGACGGCAACGAATACAACGTGGTGCCCGGTCAGGAATACCTGAAGGATCCCACTGTGACCGTGAAGGCCGACAGCGAAGAATCCTATGTGCGTATGCGCGTGGAAATCACCAATTATGCTCAGGTGAAGGCTGCCCTGGGTGTGGCGGACGATCAGATCCTCTCCACCTTCGCGCCCGACCTGAACACCGCCGATTGGGAACAGCAGGATGTTTCCGTTGCCGATGACGTGCTGACCGTGGAATTCTGGTACAAGGAAACCGTGGAAGCCGGCAAGGTGGATGTGGAACTGCCCGCTCTGTTTGAAACTTTCACCGTTCCTGGCACCCTGACCAAGGATGAACTGATGGCTGTGGCCGGCATGGAAATGAACGTATACGGCGATGCCATTCAGTCTGTGACCTTCGATACCGCTGAAGAAGCCTGGGCTGCTTTCGGCGAACAGGAAGGCAATTGATCCCCATGAACATTCGCGCAGACAGAATGCGCTGAAGGTTATCCCACTTAAATAAGAAGGAAAGGAGGTGCGCAAGTGTACGGTTTGAAGCGTATGTGCGAAAGGCTGACGCAGACCATCAGTAAGAAAACGCTGGTGATTCTGCTGGCCGTGACCATGATGCTGGCAGGGGCTGCAGGCGGCACCATCGCCTATCTGCATTCCGGTGCGCAGGAAGTGAAAAACACATTCACTTTCGGCGATATCAGTATCACGCTGCAGGAAACGGATACCGGGCTGGATGGGGATGATGATATCAACACCAACCAGTATCAGATGAACATCGGCGAAGCAATTGCCAAAGATCCGACCGCCACGGTGTTGGCAGGGTCGGTGGATTGCTGGCTGTATGTGAA
The DNA here is from genome assembly GCA_017434775.1 of Clostridia bacterium. Classification (GTDB taxonomy): domain Bacteria; phylum Bacillota; class Clostridia; order Christensenellales; family Aristaeellaceae; genus RUG563. The sequence continues at coordinate 6,353 of JAFSGG010000106.1, read as the reverse complement.
GGTGGACGAAAGCGAGAATTTTGCCGACTTCATGGAATACGCCATTGCTGAAGGCTGGACACTGCTGAATGGGGAAGAAAATATTTACTGGCGTTATGTGCCTTCCGCTGCGGAAGATCAGTCCTTCCAGGTGCTGGCAGATGATACAGTATATATGAAGGAATCCGTTACCCTGGCCGATCTGGCCACGCTTACGGAAGATACCTATCCCACGCTGACCTTTGTGGCAGGCGCAGTGCAGTATGATGCAGAAAATGCTGCCATCAGCACCGCAGAAGCCGCATGGCAGACCATTCTGGCAGAGAATAGTGATATCGTACAATAATCTGAAAAGATAAGCGCACTTCATTTTCGAAAAGAAAGGAAGAAAAATCATGAGCAAGAAAACAATCATTCTGGTTGTCAGTCTTGTACTGGCTCTGGCTGTTGGTCTTGGCGGCACGCTGGCTTTCCTGACCGACCGTGACTCTGAAACCAACATCTTCACCGTTGGCAACGTGGACATCGACCTGACCGAAGACTTCGAACAGGGCGCTGAACTGGTTCCCGGCAAGGATATCGAAAAGAAGCCCGTCATCACCAACGTTGGCAACAATGATGCCTATGTGTGGATGACCGCTGCTGTTCCCGCCGGTCTGGAAGATCCCGACGGCAATGCCTCCAAGAACCTGCTCCACTGGAACTGGCTGGGCGGCACTGACGAAGACTACATGAATAGCAAGACTCAGGCTGACATCGATGCTTACATCGAAAAGGGCTATCTGCCCGAAGGCACCACCATCGAACAGATTCTGGCTGGCGACTATTGGAAGCTGGATGGTACCACCCCCGTTGGCACCCAGGAAATCGACGGTGTTGAATACAACATCTACCTCTTCCAGTATGCCACCCCCCTCAAGCCCGGCGAAACCACCCTGCCCTCCTTCCACAAGGTGTACATGGATCCCCATGTGGACATCGATCCCGAAGGCAACCTGGCTTGGGTTGAAAACGGTGTGGCCACCGATATGGGCTATAACCTGAATGATCAGGGCAATCCCAAGATCTACATTGCCGCTTACGGCATCCAGTCCGAAGGCTTTGCCTCCGTTGATGAAGCCTACAAAGCTTACGGCATCCAGTGGGGCGAAAACGGCGGCGTGGAATACGCTTCTTCCGTTACTGCCAAGAACAGCGACGAACTGGCTAAGGCTATCGAAGAAGCCGCTGGCAAGTCTGCTATCATCATGCTGCCCGCCGGTGAATTCGAAACCAACTTCAAAATTGAAGGCGGCAGCGATATTACCATCATCGGTGACGGTGAAAACACTGTCCTCTCCGGCCAGATTGCTTCCACCACCTCCGAATCTGGCACCCTGACCCTGAGCAACCTGACCTACAAGGTTGATGACAGCATTCAGGACAGCACCGGCATCTCTCAGACTGGCAAGTCTGCCATCGCTCTGTGGGGCAACCAGAAAGTTGTCTGCACCGATGTGACCTTCGAAATGAGCCTCCAGGACAGCACTGCCATCACCGCTTGGTGGGACACCAATGAAGGCACCTCCATCACCGTGAAGGGCTGCACCTTCAACTGCAACGGCCAGCGCCCCATCCGCGCTACCGCTAACGTGACCGTTGAAGACACCACCTTCAACGATCCCTATCGTTATGCTGTGCAGCTGACTGCTAAGGCCTCCACCGCTACCAAGCTGGACAAGGCCATCATCAACTTCAACAACAACACCATCATCAACGGCGAAAACGGCAAGGCTTTCGTCTATGGTATTCAGCTGGAAGGCGCTGATTACGGCTGCAACAACTGCGTGATCAACGGCACTGGCAACACCATCGAAAACGGCGGCTCTGACAGCGCTATGTACTACTGCGAATGTGGCAAGGTGGAACACGAAACCATCGAATGGAACACCGAAGTGCCCGCTGTCCACGAAAGCTAATACAATGACATTTTCCCCACTGCTGCCCCCTTCGGGGGGCGGCAGGGGTAGAATAATCCCTTGCTCTTGCGCAAAATGCGCGGCGCAGCACAGCTGCGCTTAGCGTAACCCCGGCTGTGCTGCGCTGCGGATGAGCCGAAAGGGAAAAATCCTTGGATGAACCCCGATAAGGAAAGGAGAAAAACCATGAAAAGATCGACTCTGGTAATGGTTCTTTGTCTGGTTCTGGCTGTGGCCATGGGCGTTGGCTCTACCATGGCTTACCTGCAGGACACCGATGCTGATGTGAACGTGATGACCCTGGGTTCTGTGTACATTGAACAGCACGAATTCGAACGTGTTACCGATGAAAACGGCGACTATACTACCGAGGAAATTGATGGAGTCGACAGCTATGTGCTGAAAGACTTTACTCAAGGCAAACCCCTGTATCCTTTTGTTGGCGAAGTGAACAACGGATATGACAAAATTCCTGTTCGTCTGTCCCAGCTGGGCCATAATAGCCGTGGCGGTATGGATGTTTTCCCCGCTAAGAATGTTCAGGATAAGTTTGTTGTAGTTGAAAATACCGGCAAAAGTGATGCCTATGTACGTACCATTGTGGCTTTCGAAGCTGGTGAAAATTCTTACGAAGAATTCAGAAATCTGATCAACTACTCTTACCATTTCACTTGGGAAGAAAATATCCTGCCTGAAGTTGTAGAAATCGATGGCAACAACTATGTGCTCGTTGAATTCTTGTACAAGGGTTATGAGGATATTCAACATCCCAATGGTGTGCTGACTCCTGGCGATTATGCCTATAACAGCTTGGCGCAGGTGTACATGTATAACACTGCTACTAATGAGGATGTGGAGTCTCTGGACGGCAACAAGAATGGCACCTACGACATCCTGGTTGTGTCTCAGGCCGTGCAGACTCAGGGCTTCGCTGATGCCGAAACCGCTCTGAATACCGCTTTCGGCGTTATCTCTAAAAATAGTCATCCCTGGATGGATCTTGATGGCAAGACCGATGAAGAAGGCGACCAGGCTCCCGACGGCGCTGAATTCCCCGTTTTTGTTTCCACCGCTGATGAACTGGTTGCAGCGCTGAATGAAGGTGGCAAGATTGAGGTTCAGGCCGATATTGCGCTGACCGAGACTATGAACGTTGAAAAAGCTTCTGAAATCAACCTGAATGGTCATACCTTGACCGCTAGTGTATTCGAGGCCAAGGCGGACACTACCCTGAAGAACGGTAAGTTCGTCAGCGGTGAAAGCACCTATCCGCAGCTGTCTGTTTCTGCCGGCACCCTGAAGCTGGAAAATATGGATATTCTCTGCGAAGAATATTGCAACCTTGTGACATCCGGAAGTGCACAGGCAGCGGAATACGCCGGCCTGCAAGTGTGGGGCGGCAAAGCCGTGCTGGATAACTGCAATATCACTGTGAACACTGATGAAGTGCGTTATTCCAACTCTGTTTTTGCCATTGGTATTCACGAAGGCGAAGTCACCATGAATGGCGGGTCGATTACGATTAATAGCCATGGTAGCACAAAAGTAAAGTATAATTACGAAGGTGCCATCTTCGCCGGCAGCGATTCTGATAAGGTCATCAATCTGAACAATGTAACGATGAATTTGGGCGATAGAGCAGGCCACAAGCTGCTCTTTGCCTGGGGTGGCAACACTACGGTTAATACCACCGACGCGAAGGATAGCTGGATTACTGATCTGATTGACGAGAATGGTGGTAAATACATCATCAACTATGTGGACTGATTTACAAAAAAATGCTGCTCTTCCCGTCCTGACAGGGGCGGGAAGAGCGGATCCCTGAAATGAAAGGAAGTAACCGTACCATGAAAAAGTCTACGCTTGTCATGATCCTGTGCCTGGCTCTGGCTGTGGCCATGGGCGTTGGCTCTACCATGGCTTACCTGCAGGACACGGACGAAGACGTGAACGTCATGACCCTGGGCAATGTGTACATTGAACAGCACGAATACGAGCGTGTAGAACAAACAAATTCTGGTAATGATGAACTGAAGGAATTTGTTCAGGGCAAGCCTTTGTATCCTGCTGTTGGCGATGCTGCATGGGTTGTAGGTGATAATGGCCGCGTATATCAGAAATGGCCCACTGGCGGTTCCTCTGCTTTGTTTGACGCTGAGAAACTGAACAATGTTGTGGATAAGATGGTGTTTGTCGAAAACACCGGCAGCTCTGATGCCTATATCCGTACCATCTTTGCTTTCGAACTGGCTGATGGTTGGGATGTATCTGCTGTTAGAGATGATATGATCCACCTGAATTTCAATGAGAGCACCGACACTACTCCTGGACATTATGTTTGGACTTGGCTTGGTGAACCCGTTGAAATTGATGGCCAGAAGTATGCTATTGCCGAAGCCCTTTATGTAGGCTCCAGCACAGTGCATACCAACGGTGTCCTGCCTGCCGGCGAAACCAGCCGTCCCAGCTTGCTGCAGGTGTTCCTTGATTCCAAGGCTACCAATAAGGATATTGAATCCCTTGGCGAAACCTATGACATCCTGGTTGTGTCTCAGGCTGTGCAGACTCAGGGCTTTGCCGATGCCAAGACCGCTCTGGACACCGCTTTCGGCGTTATCTCTGAAAAGAGTCATCCCTGGATGGATCTTGATGGCAAGACCGATGAAGAAGGCGACCAGGATCCCGACGGCGCTGAATTCCCCGTTCTTGTTTCCACTGCTGATGAACTGGTTGCTGCTATTGCTGCCGGCGGCGATGTGTATCTGACCGATGACATTGACATCGGTGAGGAAGCCATTGTTATCGCAAAAGATAATGAGGTTACCCTGAACCTGAACGGCAAGAAATTGACCGGCGCTAACGATAGTGTGGATTCCTGCTACATGATCGACAATAAGGGAAAACTCACCATTAATGGTGACGGCGTTATTGATTTTGCTTCTACCTGTGATGCTTCCGGTTCTATCGGTGATGGTTACTACACTATTACCAATACCGGTGATCTGACGATTAATGGTGGTGTCATTAAGAATTCCTCAAATGATGGTTGGCTTGTTGATGGCGGCATGGGCAAGATTGCAACTGCTATCGATCATAAGGCTGGTAACCTGACTATCAATGATGGTACAATCGAATCCACCTATCGTTCTCTGCGTGTTGCACCCTTTGGTGGCAATGTTGTAGCTGAAATCAATGGCGGCAAGTTTGTTGGCCAGGTTTGGGTTCAGAATCTCAATGGCAGCAAAACTTCTGTTCTGACTGTGAACGGTGGTGAATATGGTCCCGTCGGTAGTGATGGTTCTTCCATCTTCGTGAATAATATCGATGGAAAGGCTACTGCTGTGATCAATGACGGTATCTTCAACACCAAAATTGGTGCAAATGCCCTGACCGGATTTGTTAAGGGCGGCACTTTTGCAACTCAGGATGCTTATGATACAACCAATGCCGCTCTTTTTGCCGCTGACAATACTGTAACCGTGAAGTAAAAAATCTAATTTATCCTCTGCCCGTCTTTCGGGGCGGGCAGGGGAGATAAAAGACAAAATGAATGCTGAATGCATGAAAAATTCTTGAAAGGAAGTAACAAAATCATGAAAAAGTCTACTTTGGTCATGATCCTGTGCCTGGTTCTGGCTGTGGCGCTGGGCGTTGGCGGCACGCTGGCTTATCTGACCGATAGCGACGGCGACGTGAACGTAATGACCGTCGGCCGCGTGTCCGTTGTACAGAACGAACAGCAGCGCGTGGAAGAAAACGGTGAATTCACCGATGAACTGGAACCCTTTGTGAACGACAAGATGCTGCTGCCCGTTACCGACCGCAACGGCACCACCGATAACGTGACCATCGGCGACCACGAGCTGGAACTGAAGGATAAATACAACAACTACATCGATAAGATCGTGACCGCGACCAACACCAGCAATGTGGATGTGTACCTGCGTACCTTCGTGGCGCTGCCCACCGGTATCTATGAGGGAAGTGAACATTGGCACGAATACGATGCCGCTGCCGACGTGTGGCTGCATTGGAACCTTGTGGACGATGTGTACACCCACTATGACCTGGTAGAAGTGACCGGCGGCGATTTCTACATCACGGTGGACGGCGTGGAATACGAAGTGTGGCAGTTCACCCACAAGGCCCCCGTTGCGCCCGAAGAAACCACCTATCCTGTGATCCGCGGTCTGTTCATGGACAAGCGGGTGGATATGGATGAAGAAGGCTACTACATTACTTTGGATGACGGCACGGTGCATCGCATTGGCAACTTCCTGGATGAAGACGGCAAGATGAACGTGCTGGTGCTGACCCAGGCTGTGCAGGCAGACGGCTTTGATTCCGCCGACAGTGCCTTGACCCAGGCCTTCCCCTATGGCGAAGACAATGCCAATGTTGAAAAGTGGTTCACCG
>JAFSGG010000105.1 GCA_017434775.1 Clostridia bacterium | reverse complement strand
TGTGGGGGGTGGGGTGAAACCCCACATACGGTTCCTCCACCTGCATGTACACATGCTTACGAAAAAGGGAGGAGCCAACGCTCCTCCATCGTTCTCCTTGTAACAACACAAATGCAACACAAAAGGGAGGGGGCAAGCCCCTCCATGGTCCCCTTCGCTGCCGCACACCGATTTTCTCCTTTTCAAGCAGATGAAAATCAGGTATAATAGAAACATCAAGGAGAGAAAGGATGCGCTTATGCCGGAAAAGCTGGAAGCGATTGTGGAAGAAACGGTTTTCCGCAACGAAGAAAACGGATATTCCGTGGTGGAAGTACGCACCGGCCGTGCAAGCATTACGGCGGTGGGTATTCTGCCTGCTTTGGCTGCCGGGGAACAGGTAATCCTTACCGGGCAATATGTGGAACATCCCCAATACGGCAAGCAATGGAAAGTGGAAAACTGCGAAATCTGCAAGCCCTCCACTTTGCTTGGCATTGAACGCTATCTGGGTTCCGGCCTGATTCGGGGGGTAGGCCCGGCCACGGCGAAGCTGATCGTGCAGCAGTTTGGTAAGCGCACTCTGGACATTATGAGCGAAACGCCGGAAAGGCTCATTGAAGTGCCGGGCATTGGCAAAAAGCGCGCAGCGCAGCTGGGCCAGGCTTTTCTGGAACAGTATGCAGCCCGGGAAGCCATGGTATTTTTGCAAAGCTATGGGGTGTCGCCCTCTCTGGCGGTGAAAATCAGCAAGCGTTATGGTGCCGATGCCCAGCAGAAAATCCGGGAAAACCCTTATCGGCTGATTGATGATATTGAGGGTGTGGGTTTTTTGACGGCGGACCGGATTGCCCTGTCGCTTGGGATTGCCAGAGACAGCGAATACCGGCTGCAATCCGGCCTGAAATATGTATTGATGGAAGCGGCAAACGGCGAAGGGCATACCTACCTTCCCAAAGAAATGCTCATCAGCCATGCGGCCAATGCCCTCCGGGTGAATCCGGGGCTTCTGACAAGGCCGTTGGACAGCCTGCTCTTTGCCCGGGAAATTGTAGCCTTTGATATTGAGGGCATGGAAGCCATGATGCTCTCCGTCTATTATTTTGCGGAAAAGGAAACGGCTCATTATCTGAAACTTTTGCTGGGCCGTAAAAAGGAAAAAACGGACGAAACGCTGGAAAAGCGCATCCGTCAGTTTGAAAAGGAACATGCTATTCAGTTCAGCGATAATCAGCGCCGGGCGGTGCGGGAAGCACTGAGCACCGGGTTGATGGTGATCACCGGCGGTCCCGGTACAGGAAAAACCACCATTATCAATTGCATTTTGTCCCTGCTGAAGGGAAAGGTGCTGCTGGCGGCACCCACCGGCCGGGCAGCTAAGCGCATGAGCGAAGCCACCGGCCAGGAAGCCAAAACATTGCACCGGCTGCTGGAGTTTTCCGGGGATGATGGGCATTTCCAGCGGAATGAAGAAAACCCGCTGGATTGCGATTGTGTGATTGTGGACGAAATGAGCATGGTGGATGTGTTCCTCATGCGCAGCCTGCTCCGGGCGCTCCGCAGCGGCACAAAGCTTATTCTTGTGGGGGATGCGGATCAGCTGCCCTCCGTTGGTGCCGGGAATGTACTGGGGGATATTTTGAAGAGCGAAGTGGTGCCCACCGTGCGCCTGACGGATATTTTCCGGCAGGCTCAGGAAAGCCTGATTGTGCTCAACGCCCATCGCATTAACCATGGGGAAGCTCCGGTATTGAACCAGAAAAACAGCGATTTCTTCTTTGAACGCAAGCTGACGGCGGATCAGGTGTCCGAAACCGTCGTTTCCCTTTGCAAAACACGGCTGCCGGCATTTTTGAAAACCGCAGACGGATTAAAAGATATCCAGGTATTGGCCCCCCAGAAAAAGGCTGGGGCCGGGGTGATCCAGCTGAACCAGATGCTGCAGGCAGCACTGAACCCCCCTGCACCGTTCAAAAAGGAAATCATCTACGGCGATACCATTTTCCGCCTGGGGGATAAGGTGATGCACGTCAAGAACAATTACCAACTGCCCTGGACCCTGGATAATGGGGAAGAGGGCGTGGGGGTGTTCAACGGCGATGTGGGCTATATCACTAAAGTGGATACCCAGGACCGGATTGTGACGGTTCGCTATGACGACGAACGCACCGTGGAATACGATTATCAGCAGCTGGAAGAAATGGAACTGGCTTATTGCCTGTCGGTGCATAAGAGCCAGGGCAGCGAATTTCCCTGTGTGGTGATGCCGGTGTTGCCTGGGCCGCCCAGGCTGTGCACCCGGAATCTGTTCTATACGGCATTGACCCGTGCAAAAAAACTGGTGGTGCTGGTAGGCCGGGAAGAAGCCATTGCCGCCATGGTGCAAAACCGGCAGATTCTGCGGCGCTATACCACCCTGCAACAGCGGCTGATGGAATAAGGAGGTACCATGGCAGCCTTTCGTTTTCGCTATGCGGAAGAAAAAGATACAGCCCTTATTTTGCATTTCATCCGTCAACTGGCCATCTATGAAAAGATGGAGGACCAGGTGACAGCGGATGAACATCTGCTGAAGGAATGGCTGTTTGAAAAGCAAACCGCCCGGGTGATCTTTGCCCTGGAAGAAGAAAGGGAAGTGGGCTTTGCCCTGTTCTTTCACAACTTCTCCACCTTCCTTGGCAAAGGCGGCATTTATCTGGAGGATCTGTTTGTACTGCCGGAATACCGGGGACGCGGCTATGGCAAAGGTCTTTTGAAACAACTGGCGAAGATTGCCGTTTCCGAGGGCTGCGGCCGGCTGGAATGGATGTGCCTTGATTGGAACAAACCCAGCATCGATTTTTATCTTTCTCTGAAAGCCCGGCCTATGGAGGACTGGACCCTCTACCGTCTGACGGGGGATACCCTGAACCGCATGGCAGAGTGAGTTTGTCATAGAAAACGTTCGTGGAGGTTCAACCTACAAATTTACAGAATGTCAGAATGAACAATTGCAGTTCGATTCATAATTCGGTGAGGCCAGACTTTTCATTCTTCCAACGCCGCAGGGGAGGGGCAAGCCCCTCCCCTGCGGTGTCGGGAGATTTTTTGTTTGAAGAATGAAGCGGCTGGCAACGCCCGGCATCCTTGAAACCAATTGCAATTCTTAATTCTTATCTCTTTCTTCTGAATTCCGAATTTTTACTGCAGTGAGGGGAACCCCCCGCAAATGGTTTTCTGAATCAGATGATGAAATTGCCGTGATCGAAGACGGTGACGGTAGTGCCGTCCTTGCGGATGCCTTCGATGTGCATATCCCGGGAGCCGAACATAAAATCCACATGGGTCATGGAATCATTGGCCCCGGCGGCGCTCAGTTCTTCCTGGGTCATTTCGGTACCGCCTTTGACATTCATGGGGTAAGCGCGGCCCAGCGCCAGATGGCAGGATGCGTTTTCATCAAAGAGGGTATTATAGAAAAGGATGCCGGTTTCCCGGATGGGGGAATCATAGCTGATGAGGGCCACTTCGCCAAGGCTTCTGCTGCCTTCATCGAATTCCACCAGGTTTTTCAGGGTGTCCTGTTCCTTTTCGGCACCGAAGGAAACCACTTTGCCGTCCTTGAATTCCAGCCAGAAGTTTTCGATCAGCTTGCCCTGATAATTGAGGGGCATGGTGGCCACCACTTTGCCGTCCACATGATCCTTGTGGGGCATGCAGAAATTTTCTTCCGTGGGCATATTGGGGTTAAAGAATACGCCGTTATTGGCATGCTCGCCGCCACCGGCCCAGATGTGGTTTTCCACAAGGCCCACGGTCAGGTCGGTTCCCAGGGCGTTGGTGAAGCGCAGGGCTTTGAAATCGTATTCGTTCAGCTTCCGGGAATGTTCGGCCATCCGTTGATTATGAGCGTTCCATTCTGCCACGGGATCGTTATCCGCGCTGATGCGCACGCTCATGAGGATCGCATCCATCAGCCTTTCCATCGCTTCATCTTCGGGCAGTTCAGGAAACACCTTCTTGGCCCAACCGGCGCTGGGCAAAGCCACGATGGACCACTGGCCGTCGTTGTTCATGGTGTATTTCTGCAGGGGAGCAAACTTTTTGCTGCCGGCAATCTGCACGGCCTGCATTTTTTCGGGATCCACGTCCTTCATCAGGCCGGGGGTACCGCTCATGATATTGAGGAAGCAGCCGCCCTTTTCCTGGGCCCAGGCACGCTTGTCATAGGACCATTGGGGGATTTCCACCAGCGTTTCCAGGGAGCAGGACTGATAGGTCATCAGGGAAATCTGTTCATCGCTCCAGTTCACCTGCACTTCGCCGGCGCCGGCTTCGTAGGCTTCTTTCACACACATGCGCACAAAGGCGTAATCGGTAACGGATGCATTGATCACCAGCAGCTGGCCGGGCTGTACATTCACGCCCATGCGGACGGCCAGACGGGCATATTTTTGCAAAACGGCATTGTTTACCATAGGGTTCATCCTCCTTGATTTCGATAAAAAGCTTCCTGCCCGGGGACAGGAAGCCGTGGCAGCCTGTGGCTGCGGAAATTCAGATGGGGCGTTCTTTGCCCATGAAGCAGGCGGCGATGGTGCCGGGGCCGCAATGGGCGCCGATCACCGGGCCGATCATCTGGATCCGGATATCCCGGATTTCGGGAATGCGCTTTTTGAGCATTTCGGCAAATTTCTGTGCTTCTTCTTCCACGTCGCCGTGGAGAATGACCACCGTCTGGCTTTCAGCGTTTTCGATGTTTTCAGCCACCCGGTCGCAGATGGTGCGCAGCGCCTTTTTGCGGCCCTGCACCTTTTCGGCGGGATCCATCTTGCCGCCCTTGCCCATGGTAATGATGGGCTTGATATCCAGCATGCTGCCGAAGATGGCGCTGGTGGAAGAAATGCGGCCGCCGCGGCGCAGGTATTTGAGATCATCCACCGTGAGCCAGGCATGGCAGCGCAGGCGGTTTTCCATCAGCCATGCTTCAATTTCTTCCATGGTTTTGCCGGCCCGATACATATCATGGGCGGCAATCACCAGCAGGGACATGGGCGCGGAAATGGACAGGGTGTCCACTACGATCATTTTCCGTTCAGGATATTTCTGAAGCAGCTGTTCCCGGGCTTCATAGATGTTGAGAATGGTGTTGGACATCTGGGAAGAGAACGCCACGAACAGGATATCCTTGCCGCTTGCCAGAATGGGCTCAAAGTATTCCAGATACACAGGCGTGGACAGCAGGGACGTGCTGGGAGCAGCACCGGCGCGCATCTGGGCGAAGAAATCCTTTTCCACGCCGGCACGGCCGTTATCGTCAAAATATTCTTTGCCGTTGAGAATGTAGGGCATTTTCACCACGGGAATATTGCGTTCATCAGCAATGGAAAACAGCAGGTCGCTGTCACTGTCGGTCATAAAAACATAGTTTTGTTCCACGATTCATAACCACCCCTCATTTTTTTCTTTTTTATTATACATGTTTTTTTTCGAAAATGCAATAATTCCGGAATTTTGCAACAGAAAAGGAACAATTCTCCCGGGACTACTTGCAGCAGACGGATGGTCTATGCTAAAATATACCATACTACTAAGGATATATGAGGGGATAAACGTGGATCATACCGGACACAGGCAGCGCCTGCGCCAACGCTTTGAAGAAAACCAGCTGCACGGCTTTTCCGACCATGAAATACTGGAACTGTTATTGACATATGCCATTCCCAGGATTGATGTAAACCCTTTGGCGCACAGGCTGGTGAACACCTTCGGCTCCCTCAGTGGAGTGCTGGAGGCATCGCCGGATGAACTGAAAAAGGTGGAGGGTATAGGGGAAAGGAGTGCATCCCTGCTTTCCCTGATGGTGCCTCTGTTCTGCCGCTATGAACAGATCAGGCTGCAGTCAAAGCCGCGTTTTGTCACGTATTCTGCGCTTGCCGGCTATTGCAACACGTTGTTTATGGGCGTCCGGCATGAACAGTTTTATCTTCTGGGCTTTGATGCCAAAATGCAGCTGATCCGGGCGGTAAAGATTGCCGACGGCACGGCGGACGAAGTGCGTGTTTCCCCGAAACAAATTGTGCGGGAAGCCTTGCGGCTCAATGCGGTCACCGTGGCTGTGACCCACAATCATCCCAGCGGCGATCCCCAGCCGTCCCGGGAGGATATAGAACTGACCCGGGATATCCGGGATGCGCTGAGCATGGTGGAAATCAGGCTGGCGGATCATGTGGTGGTGGGCACGTATGATACCTTCAGCATTTTCCGCAACAGCATTCTGGAAGACGTGCGGCAGCGGGATGAATTCCTGGCAGCCGAGGATAATGAAATGAAACAGAGAACGGGAAGTTACAGATGCAGGGAAGACGAAGACGGTTTATGATGATTTGGATCATTTTGGCACTGCTGCTTTTCAGCTTTCTGTCGGGGCTTTTGGTGCTCGTGTATGCGGAAACCCATCCTGCCCCCGTATCGGACCGGAGCGCCGCCATTGTGGTGCTGGGCGCCCAGGTGTATGCCGACGGGCAGCTGAGCCCCCAATTGGAACTGAGGATGGAGGCGGCGCTTTCGGAATATGGGCGGCGGCCGCGGATCATCATTACCTGCGGCGGACAGGGGCCTAATGAGCCTGCGCCGGAAGGGGAACTGATGCGCCGTTGGCTGGTGGATAAGGGCGTGCCGGAAAACATGGTTTTCAGTGAAAGCACATCCACAAACACCATGCAGAACCTGAAAAATGCCCGGAATTTTCTGCCGGAGGGTGAAAACCGCATCACGGTGATCACCAGCGATTATCATCTGCCGCGTGCTTTGCAGCTGGCCCGGGATGCCGGCTATCAGCCCGATGGCATCGGTAGCCCCTGCAAGGCAGAATACTGGCTCAAAAATCATCTGCGGGAAGTGCTGGCCTGGGGGAAATACGGCCTGACCAAACTGGGCATCATCGATTACGAATGAGTGAAGAGGAAAAATATGAAGCTGAAAAAAGTCAAGGAATTTCTTCAGATCACATTGGGGGCGACCATTGTGGCGGTGGCGGTCTATTTCTTTATGCTGCCCAGCCATGTTTCCGTGGGCAGTGCCACAGCACTGGCCATGATGCTCAATACGGTGATCCCCCTGCCGGTTTCGGCGATCAACCTGATTATGAACGTAGGGCTGTTGGTGGTGGGCTATCTGATCATCGGCCCGGAATTTGGCATCAAAACGGTGTATGCCTCGATTCTGATGCCGCTGGTGATGGGGTTATTGGAAGTTATCTTTCCCAATTTCCAATCCATCACCCAGGATCCGCTGCTGGATGTGATCTGCTATATTCTGGTGGTGGGCGTGGGGCTTTCCCTGCTGTTCAGCTGCAACGCTTCATCCGGCGGACTGGATATTGTGGCCAAGATCCTCAATAAATATCAGCGGATGGACCTGGGCAAGGCCATGGGACTGGCCGGCATGCTGATTGCCGCTTTGTCTGCCTTCTTTTATGAGCCGAAAATTGTGGTTATCAGCCTGATCGGCACCTATTTCAGCGGAATGCTGGTGGATCATTTCATTTTCGGCATGAATATCAAGCGCCGGGTGTGCATTTTGTCGGAAAAACTGGATGATATTGTGCAGTTTATCCTGCACGACCTTCACAGCGGTGCCACGCTGTATGAAGCCACCGGGGCCTATAACGGCGAAAAGCGCAGGGAAGCGGTGGTCATTGTGGACAAAATGGAATATCGCCTGCTGATGGAATATTTGAAAAAGACGGATCCCAAGGCCTTTGTGACGGTGATTGCCGTGAACGAAATCCACTATACCCCAAAGAAATAAGCAAGGAATACGGCGGCTTCGGGAGCTTCCCGGAGCCGTTTTTTGCCGTTTACCGGCAGAAATACGCCGTTGACCGCAATTTTCTGACAAAGTGATTTTATTGTGCTATGATGTTCCTGCAAGGGAAAAGGAGGAAAAGAAACATGCATTTCCAATTGCGGATTGACCCGGAAAAACCGGAACGGGTGGTGGTGTGTGCCCACCGGCGCAGTGAACTGGTGGAGCAGATTGAGGCGCTGGTTACCAAAGGGACAGAAGAAAATCAGCTGACCGGCTATACGGAAGATGATATGCGGCTGCTCAGCTTTTCTGAAATCCAGTGCATCCTGGTGGAGGACGGCTGCACCATGGCGGTGGTGGATAAGGAAGAAAAATACCGGTTGAAAAAGCGGCTGTATGAACTGGAGGAGATGCTGCCGGAATCCTTTATCCGTATCAGCAAATCCGCTCTTGTCAACGAAAAACATCTGGTACGTTTTACGGCCGGGTTCAGCGGTGCGGTGGATGCCGTAATGCGCTGCGGCTGGAAGGAAAGCGTGTCCCGGCGCTGCTTTGCGGAAATCAAAAGGAGGATGAACGGAAAATGAAGAAATTTGTGAAAGATTTTGTGAAGCAGGGAATGATGGCAGCCTGGGGCGGCCCGGTGGTGTTGGCAATTATCTATGCCATTCTTGGCTTGAATGGAGTAACGGAAACCCTGACCGTGAAAGAAGTGAGTATGGGCATCCTCTCTTCCACCCTGATGACATTTATTGCCGCCGGTATTCCGGTGGTGTACCGGCAGGAAAAATTGCCCCTGTCTATGGCCATCCTGATCCATGCAGCCGTACTGTATCTGGATTACCTGATTGTATACCTGATGAACGGCTGGCTGAAAAATGATACCACACCCATTTTGGTGTTTACGGCCATCTTTTTTGCCGGCTTTGCCCTTATCTGGCTCATCATCTGGCAGATCAACAAGCGTCAGGTGAGCCGCTTGAACGAGAAATTGAATGCACAGTGAGGATGGAAAAATGGAAGCGATCCAAACCAAAGGGCTGACCAAGGCCTATAAAGATATTGTGGCTGTGAAGGAACTGAATCTTTCCGTGCATACGGGTGAATTGTTTTCCATGCTGGGGGTCAATGGGGCGGGAAAAACCACAGCCATCAAAATGCTCTGCTGCCTGACGCAGCCCTCTGCGGGGGATGCGTTTGTGAATGGCAAAAGCATTCTGCACGATACGGCAGAAGTGAAAAAGGCGATTGCCTTGTCCCCCCAGGAAACGGCGGTGGCTCCCGGGCTCACCGTCCGGGAAAATCTGATGCTGATGGGCGGCGTCAGCGGCTTTTCCAAGGCAGAACAAAAAGAAAAAGCGGATGCCATGGTGAAGCAATTTGGGTTCGATGCTGTCATCGGCAAAAAAGCCGGAAAATTATCCGGCGGCTGGCAGCGCAGGCTGAGCATTGCCATGGCCCTTATCTGTGAGCCGGAAATTCTCTTTCTGGATGAACCTACCCTGGGGCTGGATGTGATTGCCAGGAGCGAATTGTGGGATCTAATCCGTTCCCTGAAAGGGAAGATGACCATCGTTCTTACCACCCATTACATGGAGGAAGCGGAAGCCCTGTCCGATCGCGTCGGCATCATGAAAAATGGTCAACTGCTGATTTGCGATACGTTGGAGGGAATTATGGCAGCGGCTGGGGCCGACAATCTGGAAGAAGCATTCATTCATCTGGTAAAGGGGGCGGCAGAATGAAAATGCGTGCGTTTGCCATCCGGAATGCCAGAGAAATCCTGCGGGATCCCATGACGCTGGCGTTCGGCATCGGCTTTCCGTTGGTATTGTTGTTTTTGCTCAGTGCCATTCAGCAGAATATTCCTGTGCCGCTGTTTCAGATAGAGCATCTGGCGCCGGGCATTTCGGTCTTTGGTCTTTCGTTTATGACGCTGTTTTCGGCCACCATTGTTTCAAAAGACAGATCCAGTGCTTTCCTGCAGCGCTTGTATACCACGCCCATGACGCCTGCGGATTTTATTCTGGGCTACACCCTGCCCATGCTGCCCATGGCCGTTTTACAGAGCGTTATCTGCTATCTGGCGGCCATGCTGCTGGGGCTTCCCTGCACGGTGAATGTGTTGTATGTCCTCCTTTTCCATATTCCGTCTTCGGTGTTTTTCATTGCGCTGGGGCTGCTCTTTGGCAGTGTGCTGGGGGAGAAGCAGGTGGGCGGCATTTGCGGTGCGCTTTTGACCAATCTGTGCGCATGGCTTTCCGGCACCTGGTTTGATCTTTCCCTGGTGGGCGGCGCCTTTGAAAAAATCGCCGGTGTGCTGCCCTTCCTGCATGCGGTGGAGATGGAAAGAAATGCGCTCTCCGGTCCGATGGTCAGCATTTTTCCGCACGTCTGGTGGGTGCTGGGGTATGCCGCGGCAGCGCTTGGTGCCGCTGTTTGTTTGTTCCTCCGGCAAATGAAACGCTCCTGAATGGAAAAACAGTCATCTGGAAAAGATGACTGTTTTTTTCAATGGATGAAACCATTTCTTTTGCTGCTCCGTCTAATAAGTGACTGCAGTTCAAAAACAAAAGGAGCTTTCAGCGTGGAAAAGGAACAATTTGCCCGGGCGATTCTGGGGATGGAGGATACGCTGTACCGCATCACCGCTGCGCAATTGCCCCAAAGAGCAGATCGGGAAGACGCCGTACAGGAAACCCTCCGCAAGGCATGGGAAAAGCGGAAAACCCTGCGGGAAGAAAAGTATCTGCAAACCTGGGTGATCCGCATCTTGCTCAATGAATGCCATACCATCCAGCGCCGCATGAAGCGCACCGTGCCGGTGTGTGATCTGCCGGCGGCACCGGCAGAAAAAGAGGATAAGGGGCTCAAGGATGCCCTGCTGCAGCTGGATGAAAAATACCGTATTCCCCTGATGCTGTATTACCTGGAAGGGTATAGTGTGAAGCAGACAGCGCAAATGCTCCGCTTGCCTCAGGGCACGGTGAAAACCCGGCTGGACAGGGGCCGCAAAGCGCTGAAAGCCATTGTGAAAGAGGAGGTGTTTGAAGGATGAAAAAGGCAGAGGAGTTCCGTAAGGCATTTGGTGAAACGGAGGGAAGCTTCCGGTATTGCGTCCGTCAAACACTGGATGGGCTGATGCAAAAGGAGGAAGAACCCGTGAAAAAGAAGATAAGTGTGAGCCTGGTGCTGGTTATGGTGCTGGTATTGCTGGGCGCAGTGGGTGCTTTTGCGGCCACACAGTCGGGGCTGCTTGACTTTGCCCGGCGGCACGGTGAACAGCTCGATTCAGACCGGTTGGTGACACAGATGGATCAGGGCGTTTACAAAGTGAAAAACACCTATTTAAACGCTGGCAAGTCGGAACTGGTGGATGTGAAGCTGGAGGAACTCTTGTATGAAAACGGTTGGCTCTTTGCTACCATGAAGGTAACTCCCAAACAGGCAAAAACCATGGTCATTGCAGACGAGATGCAGGAATTAAGCACCCAAACCGGTGAAATGTATTTGAATGCCCTGGGAAAAATTCGCGATATCAATGAACCGGGGAGCATGGAGCGCTTTGCAGGGAATAATCATGTAAACGCAAGCCAGAGCGTGAAGGAATATGCCGACAGCATGGGTTTTGAGCATGTCGTGCGGGTGGCAACGGGAACATTCATCAAGCATGCAGAGTACCAGTTGCTGGAGGATGGATCTTTGCGGATGATTGTACAGATGGAATATAACTACAATCAAAAGGAAAATTTTCCGGAGTCCATGGTAGATGCATGGATCTCTCTGCAGGTTTTGCAATACGATGAAAATGGAAAGCTTCCGGATGTCTATGGCTGTGAATACCTTGAGGTACAGGCCGTTGGACCGCTGGCGGTGGATGCATGCACCAAAACCAGCGTTCCGGAGGATGCTCACCAGATTAATGGCTACCGCGGGTATATTGAGAGCGTCAGCGTAACACCTGTTGATGAGGATCGGGTCAGCATAATCCTGCAATTGGACCAGCAGAAAAAGCATTACGGCATCATGCAGATGTCTGGCCCGGTGGTGGTGATTTTGGACGAAAGTGGCAATGAACTGTATGAATATTGCCTCTACACAGAAATTGACAGTATGCAATTTCTGACCGGAGATCGTGTCCGGCACAACATTGTTATGCCTGTGTCCGGCCTGGCAGAGGATAAAATCACCATCCGGCTGCAAAGCTCGCGCAACCATACCATTGTTTACGACACCTACACCTATACCCTGAAATGATACCGCAGGGGAGGGGCTTGCCCCTCCCGCTTGTTTTGTGTGCCGAAACACTCAGAATGCATAACGCAAATCAACCCTTCCACGGGTGGAATAAAAACATGAAAAAAGAGCCGGGGAGAAAGCGAGCTTTCTCCCGGCTCTTTATTTGTTTTCCACGGATGCACAGCATCCGGCAGGCGGCGAATGCCGCCGGCCCGTGGAGGGGGAAGAACAATTACGAATTCAGATAGAACATGAATCCATGATAGATGAAGGTGTTTATTCGCTGGAGACTTTCTGCAATTCTTCCCATTCATCTGATGCTGTTTTAGTTGCAGCGACACATGGCTTGTAAGTGCCGCCTATCCCATTCGCAGGAAGGGTCAAGGGTGAATGAGGCGACCGACCCTCCAGTGGAGGGAGCGGCTGAAAGCCGCAGGAAGCCGAATGAATCAACCGAAACAAGCATTGGGAGCGCCAGCGACCAAGGCGTAGATTGAGGTTGCGGAACGTCGTCCCTTGTGGGGTGTG
>JAFSGG010000104.1 GCA_017434775.1 Clostridia bacterium | reverse complement strand
TGGTCTTGCCGTGGTCAACGTGACCGATGGTACCAATGTTTACGTGGGGCTTGTTACGTACAAATTTTTCCTTTGCCATTGGGATTCCCTCCTGTTTCGCAATACAGTAGTGATGCCGGGCTTTCCGCCGGGCTGTACCTTAGAAAACCGGCATCCTTGCCGGTGGCCTGGCATGCAAGGGGATCAGCTCTCCGGGCATGCAAGTGGAGCGGATGATGGGAATCGAACCCACGTGGTCAGCTTGGGAAGCTGAAGTTCTGCCATTGAACTACATCCGCACGCAACTCCTATTGTACCCAAATTTATATTTATTGTCAACAGAAACCTGTCCTCTTTTTGGGCAGAAACGGAGGATTTTTTGGAGTTTTTTTCATTCCGTCCAAAAATCGTCTGCTCCCAAGGTCCGCTGCACCTGTTTCAGCAGCAGCCCCTGGGAGCAGGGAATATTTTCACCCTCCGGTGATGATCCTATCCGAAAATTGCGTCACAATCCGAAAGCCTGTATGGCTGCATCAAGGCATGCCATGCCGCTGCCATTGCGGATTACGGATACAAATCACCGGGCGGTGTCTTCAAAAACACGCCGGCCCTGTTTACTGCCGCCTGATGCCGGCTGAGCACCCTGTCCAGTTCCCGGTGTCGGGTGGGTGCCGGTTTTGCCGGAAACGGTGCCTGCCGGTTTATCTCTTCTTTTTTCGTTTCCTCCGTTTCTTCCGTCTGCCTGTATTCCAACTGCAGGGAACGCCATTCCCTCCATTTGTCCTGCTGTTCCTGCCAACTCTTTTCGGCAAAGGGTGATGTATCGTTTTTCATCGTCGGCTCCTTTCCTTTACAGTTATTTTACCGCTTTTTATCCTATTCTTTTCGTTTCTGTTTCGTGCATGAACCAAATAAATTACATATGTAAAACTTTGTCATCCGGCCTGTGCATTCATTGACTTTCTGCTTTTTTCATAGCATAATATTCCTGTCGAACTGATATTTATCATTTTTCCGGAGGTGACTCATTTTGAAAAAACATCTGTTCTGTCTGTTTGTTGCAATGCTGCTGTGCCTTTGCACTGCATCCGCTGCATTTGCTGACGGGCAAACCTATTATGTGGATACCGACGGCAACGGTTCCCTGAAGCTGAGGGAAGGCCCCGGTTCAACGGCCACCGTCCTGGGCCTGTATAAGGAGGGCACCGCCGTTACCATTCTGCAGGATTTCGATTACGAATGGTACAAGGTGAATGTGGACGGCAAAACCGGGTTCATGATGAAGATTTATCTTTCTCCCCTGGGTCCCGGCGTCACGCCCACGCCCAAGCCTGCCCCCACGCCCCGGCCCACGCCTGCCCCCACGGAAGATACCACAATGTTCGTGGTTTCCACCAATGGCAAAGGTGTCAATCTGCGCGACGGTGCCAGGAAAATGTATGCCAGCATCGGCCAGTATCTGGTGGGCACCAAGATGATCGTCACTGCCAAAGTCGGCAGCTGGGCTTTCGGCCTGATGCCGGACGGCCAGGCAGGCTATATGATGCTGCAGTTCCTCACCACCAAAGACCCCAGCGTCACCCCTGCCCCTGCCGCCACCAAAACGCCGCCTCCCATGACGGAAGATACCACCCTCTATATTCAGACCGGCAATTCCGGCAAGCTGAACCTGCGTGCCGACAGTAAAACCAACAGCACGTCCCTGGGCAAGTATGAAAACGGCACCGCCGTCATCGTCACTCACCGGGAAGACGGCTGGGCTTATGCCCATGTGGACGGAAAGACGGGCTGGATGATGCTGAAGTTCCTCACCGCTCAGGTGCCCGGCTCCACCCCCACGCCCAAGCCCATGCCCACGCCCCCTGCCGCTACCGAAGATACCCAAATGTATGTGCAGACCGGCAACACCGGCAAATTAAACCTGCGTTCTTTGAAGGATGCAGAAAGCGAATCCCTGGGTATGTATGCCAATGATACGCCCGTCCGGGTGATCCACCGGGAAGACGGCTGGGCTTATGTAAAAGTGGATACCAAGGAAGGCTGGATGATGCTGAAATTCCTCACTTCCCAGGACCCCAGCGCTACCCCCACCCCCAAGCCCGGCCAGACCCCCACGCCCGTGACGGAAAATACGCTGATGATCGTGAAGACGGGCAATACCGGCAAACTGAACCTGCGTGCCGATGCCGATAAGGAATCCCGCTCCCTGGGCATGTATGCAAACGGCACCGAAGTCACCGTTACCCACCGGGAAGGCCCGTGGGCTTATGTCACCGTGAATGGACAAAAGGGTTGTATGATGCTCAAATACCTGGCCAATCCTGACGGTACGGCCGCCCCGGATCCTGATTTTACCCCCACCGAAAGCACGGAAATGTACATCCGCACCGATGACGGGCTGAAACTGCATCTGCGCCAGAAAGCCTCCAAGGATTCCGTTTCTCTGGGTCTGTATCCCGTAGGCACCAAAGTGACTGTCATCGGCCGCCAGGGCGCCTGGGCCAAGGTAGAAGTGAATGGCAAGAGCGGATGGATGATGCTGCAGTACCTCTACGGCGGCACCACCCCCACGCCGGCCGTTCCCACGGCTACCCCTGCTCCGGCCGATCCCACCGCGACTCCCGCTCCGACTGATCCTACCGCGACTCCCGCTCCGGTCGATCCTACGGCGACTCCCACGCCTACCGTGACCCCCACCGCTACGCCGGAACCCACCGCTACGCCCACGGTTGCACCCACGGCCACCCCCGTGCCCACCGCTACGCCCCGGCCCAACAAGGCTACCGTTTATCAGAAGAGCGGCTCTTATGTGAACCTGCGCTCCTCCATGCACTCCTCCACCACCGCCAATGTGATTGCCAAGATTCCCAGCGGCACGGTTGTGGACGTCATCAGCTGGGGCGGCACCTACACCAAGGTATCCTATAACGGCCAGACGGGCTACATCATCACTTCTTATCTGAAATAATCCACGTTTTTCAACCGGAATACTGTCTGGTATTCCGGTTTTTTCTTTACTTCTTTTTCGGTGTATGGTATGATGAAAACAACCAAAATACTATCGGAGGCTTGTATCCTATGGCTGAAATGGATGTCATGCTGGATGCGGTATGCCTGGCAGCCCGGCTGGTATTGGAAAATGGCGGCGAAACCTACCGGGCAGAAGAAACAGTGGAACACATGTGCCGCGGTTTTGGCATGCCCAAAGTGGACGTATTGGCCCTGCCCACCGGTCTTACCCTCACCCTGGCTGCAGGGGATGGAGAAACGGCCCACACAAGACTGGTGCGCGTGCGCAGCCGGGCCACCAACCTTGCCCGGCTGGATGCCTGCAATACCGTTTCCCGGCAGGTGGCCAAGGGACAATTAACACCCGATGCTGCGCTTGCCGCACTGAGAAATATTCAAAAAACACCGCCTCCCAAAGCCCTTTTCTCCGTGCTGTTCGGGGCGCTGAGTGCGGCCTTTTTCTGCGTGATGCTGGGGGGCAAGCTGGAAGATTTTATCGTGTCCCTCCTGTGCGGCCTGATGATCCACGGTGCCATGCCCCTGTATAACCGCTGCCGGATTCCGGCTATGCTGGGCGGCCTTTTATCCGGCTTCCTGACGGCGCAGCTGGCCCTTTTGTGTAACCTTATCTACCCCATCCACCTGGAACCCACCATCAGCGGCGCCGTGCTGCCGCTGCTTTCCGGCCTGGCCACCACCAATGCCATCCGGGATACCATCAAAGGGGATCTTGTATCCGGCAGCGCCCGGATTACAGAAGCCGTGCTGACAGCTGTGCTATTGGCTGTGGGCATCTGCATTGCGCTCAGCATGTGGGGAGGGAATATCTGAAATGGATTGGATTGTTCCGATTGCCAGCTGCGCCCTGGCTGCCTTTTTTGTGGCGCTGCTTTTGAACCAGCCGAAAAACACCCTGCTCCATTCCGCACTCATTGCCGGCGCCGGGTACGCCGTGTTTATGCTGCTGGGTCAGGGCACGCTGGGCTATTTCTGCGCCACGTTGTTTATTGGCATTGCCTGCGAAGTATGCGCCCGGCTGATGAAAAAGATTGCTACCCTGTTCATTACCAGCGCTCTGATTCCGCTGGTACCCGGAGTGGGGCTTTACAACACCATGCGCCATCTGGTGCAGGGCAATTTCAGCAGCGCTGTTTCCTGCGGCACGGATACGCTGATGGGCATCTGCGCGATTGCTCTTGGCATCACCTTTTCCACCATCATTTTTTCCAATATCCGCAGGAAAGAAAAGAGGGCCGCATGACCCCTTTGCGCGTAATGATATTTTCGCCGGATGCTGCCCGGATGGAGCGGTATCTGCTTGCCGATGAATTGTATTATGTACTGGACGCGGTGGATACAGAAACGAACGTGTATGCTTCACTTCTCAAAAGCAGACCGGATTTTGCCCTGCTGGATGATGCATTGCCGGGAATGAACGCTTTGCACTTGTTGTGGCGGCTGCAAAAAACCTGTGTGGCACCGCCGAAGGTTCTCTACATCGGCCGGGATGTCAAAGAAGCGCTGGACACCGGCGCAGATGCCGCAGCGGAAAGCCTGCCGGATCAGGAAGCATTACGGACGCTTGTGCGGAAAGCCTGCGCATCTCCGCTCTCCTCTCTGGCCCGGGGTGCCTTAAAGCTGGCAGCCGCACAAACCCAGCCGATGCTGGACGCCCTCGCTTTCCCAGCCCATCTGAAAGGCACCGCCTATCTGCAATATGCTCTGCCGTTGCTTGCGTGCCATCCCAATCCTGCCGCTTTGCTGGGCAAGCCCCTTTACCGCCTGATTGCCGAGCATTTCCAAACCACCCCGACTGCAGCGGAAAGAGCCCTGCGGACCGCCGTTGAAACCACCTGGCTTACCGGCAATCTTTCCGCCATGGCAGACCTTTTCGGCTACTCGATCAGCCCCGAAAAGGGCAAGCCCACCAATAACGAATGCCTGGCTCAGCTAGCCCGGCATGTGCACGAAAGAACTCAGGCCTCGCTGCTTTCATCCCGATAAGAAAGGAAGATTTATATGGCCCAATACCCACCCATTATGCCGGATATGCCGGTGCTGCTTCACGGCGGCGATTATAATCCAGAACAGTGGATCAAGATGAAAGATACCATCTGGCCCCAGGATATGGAGCTGGCCAAAAAGGCCGGGGTGAACACCCTGTCCGTGGGCATCTTTTCCTGGAGCATGCTGGAACCGGAAGAAGGGGTATATCATTTTGAATGGCTGGATGAAGTGATGGATATGCTGGCAAAGAACGGCATCAAGGCCATTCTGGCCACCCCCAGCGGCGCTCGGCCTGCCTGGATGGCAGAAAAATACCCGGAAGTGCTCCGGATGGATGCCATGCGGCATAAACAGCTCTTCGGTGCCCGGCATAACCACTGCCTCACTTCCCCCGTGTACCGGGAAAAAGTGCGGCAGATCAATACCCTGCTGGCCACGCGGTATAAGGATCATCCCGCCCTGGGTATGTGGCATATTTCCAATGAATACGGCGGCGAATGTCACTGTCCTCTGTGCCAGGATGCTTTCCGCAAATGGCTGAAGGCGCGCTATGGCACCATCGAAAATATGAACGATCAGTTCTGGAACACCTTCTGGAGCCATCGTTATTCCTCTTTTGAACAGGTGGAAAGCCCGTCCCCCATCGGCGAAAACTGGAACCTGGCGCTGAGCCTTGCCTGGCGGCGGTTCACGTCCGATCAGTTCTGCGATTTTTACAGCCACGAAATTGCGCCTCTGAAGGAAATCACCCCGGATATCCCCTGCACAGCCAACCTGATGGATTTCTTCCCGGGCATTGATTATTTCAAATTCGGCAAGCTTCTGGATCGTGCCAGCTGGGATAATTATCCCCCCTGGACCGGGGACGAAAGGGACAAGGAAAGCGCCCTGCACACCGCCATCATGCACGATATCATCCGGGGCGTGGGCGGCCAGAAGCCTTTCATGATGATGGAATCCTCCCCTTCCGCTGTGAACTGGCACCCCATCAACCGGCTGCGCCAGCCCGGCATTCTCATGCTGCAAAGCCTGCAGGCCATTGCCCACGGCAGCGATACGGTGCAGTATTTCCAGTTCCGCAAAGGCCTTGGCAGCAGCGAACAATACCACGGTGCCATCGTAGGCCACGATAATTCCGATCAGAGCCGCATTTTCCGGGAAGTAAGCGAAGTGGGCCATACTCTTGGGAAAATTTCCGAAGTGACCGGCTCTGCCCCGGAAAGCAAAGTGGCCCTGATCTATGACTGGGACAATCTCTGGATTCTGAACGAAGCCCAGTTCGGCAACAACGAAAACAAAAAGTACATTGAAACCGTAAAGGATCATTATGCCGCCTGGAAGCAGCTGGGCTATAATGTGGATATGATCGACCAGACCGGCGATCTGACGCCATACCAAATCGTCTGCGGCCCCATGCTGTATCTGCTCAAAGACGGCTTTGCCGAAAAGGTGCAGGCCTTTGTGGAAAAGGGCGGCACCTATGTGGCCACCTACATCACCGGCTGGGTAAACGAAGAAAACCTGGCGCACCTTGGCGGTTATCCCGGCCCTCTGCGGAACGTGCTGGGTATTTGGGACGAAGAAACCGACACCCTGGACGACACCCGGAAGAATCACTTTACCTACAACGGAAAATCCTACGCCTGCAAGGACGTCTGTGCCCTGGTGCATGCGGAATCCGCAAAACCGCTGGCCTCCTACGAAGAATATTTCTATCAGGGCATGCCGGCGCTGACGAAAAATACGCTGGGCAAAGGCCAGGCTTACTACATCGCCGCCCGAACGGACCGGGATTTCCTTCGTGCTTTCTATGCCGATGTGGCCGCCGAAAAGAGCCTCACGCCGCTGATGAAAAACCTGCCGGACGGCGTACTCTGCACGGAACGCTCCGGCGACAAAGGCGATTATCTCTTCGTCATGAACACCCAGCCGGAAGAAAGGACAATCACCCTGCCCGCCGGCCTGAACCTGCGCACGGATGAAGCAATGGAAGGCGAATACACCCTGAACGGCTACGAAGTGCTGGTGCTCAAACGGCTTTCATCTTATTCCCTGCATTCCTGAAACACAGGCTGCACAGCCCAACGTACAAGTGCTGAATAAGAGAGGCTTTTTCCATGAAAAAAGAGGAAAAAATCGCAATAATCCGCAACGCCATTGAGCATGTTGATATTTGCCGCTGCTATTTCCGGTACGATCCAAACTACTTTTATTATTATCCCAACGCCGTGAATGATACGTTCATTTTGGGTCAGGAAGAAGATGATTTTCTTCTTGACGGCTATGCCATCCGGAAGATTTCGCATCTGAAAAAAGTAGAAATAAAAAGCGACAAGTGCAATGAAATCAACCGCTTCTTAGGGGTTCATAACAGTATTCGGATGCCCGATATTGATATCACCAGCTGGCAAACCATCTTCCAATCATTGGCCAAATTGAATGTTTTCATCATAATCGAAGACGAAATAAACAAGCAGTTTGCTATCGGAAAAATAGAAAAAATCTATTCAAACAAACTGCATTTTTCATTCTTTGATGCTGATGGCGTGTGGGATCCTGACGGTCTGGAAATCCGATATTCCCAAATAACATCTGTAAAATGGGCCACCCGGTATGCAGATGCCTGGCAAACGTTTCTTGCCTGTACATCTGCCGATACTAAACAACCATGAAAGTATCACGAAATATCACAGCAGCATTACGATTCTTCAATAATTAGCTGCCCCCCCCAAACCTCTGTCCTTCAAGACAGAGGTTTTTTTCACTTCAGTTCCGCCAACACTCCATAATGATCACTGGCACACAACCCGCTTTCTTCATCCATGTACTGCCCAAATAGGGTCACCCGAATCAATTCCGGGAATTTCCGGGGGTATGGGTTCCGAATCAAAATGCGATCAAAACGTTCGCTATTCTCAATGGAATTTCCCTTCAGATTTGGATTCTTCCTGAAATCCAACGTAGCATACGGCTGCATTTCCTTCCTTTCGGCAAAGGAAACAGCCAAATCATACCAGCGCGGTTTTGCTTCCTGATGATTTAGTAAACATTCGCCCATCAAAAATCGCTGCACATCAGAAGTTGGGCTGCAATTAAAATCACCCAATAAATAAATATTTCCTTCAGGCAGTTGCTCTGCACGCAAAATAATAGCCACAATCTGTTTTTCTCTCTCTGCTGCGCTGTCCCAGGGCAGATGGGCATTGATTATTGAAAAACGCTTTTCTTCTGTCTGAAAAACTGCATAAATGGCATTGCATTCCTCCATCCACGAGCCGCTTGCAGCAACAGGCAATCGGCTCATGATGCAAAGGCATTCTTCCTCATCCGGAAAGCATTGACAATAACATGTTGGATAATTTGCATTTCGTGCCAATTCCTGAGCCAATATTTTATCCCTTACTTCCTGAAGAGCAATTACATCTGCATCGCATTCCATGATTTCACGAAGAATATGGGGCTTTCTGACCAATAAATTTGTTTCATTGTTCCAAATATTATATGTTGCAATTTTCATTCTGTTCTCCTGAAAAAAGGAATGAACCGCCACGGCTCATTCCTTTTTGTATTAACCCAGTTTTCCGCCCTTCACGCCGCCCAGCTTGCCGCCCTTGGCACCGCCAAAGGAAACGCCGGACAGGATATCGGAAGAGAAAGCGTAATTATTCTGATGCTTTTCCTCATGGGCTTTCATGGCGAACTTCACCATTTCGTCAATGAGCGCCGGGTATTTGAGGCCCGTTTCCGCCCACAGGTAGAACGCCAGGCTGCCGGGGATGGTATTGATTTCGGTGATGTAGTACTTATCACTGTGTCGATCCAGCATATAGTCAATGCGCACAACGCCCTTACAGTCCATATCATTAAAGATGCGGCAGGAAAGGAACTGGAGGTCTTTGGTCAGTTCTTCCCCGATGGGAGCAGGCACAATGCGCTTGAGGCTAGCCATGCCCTTGCTGCCGGTGCCGGCCAGATATTTTTCGGAAAAGTCCAGGAACGCAGCGCCGGAGTTGGGCATTTCCAGCACACTGGCTTTTACATCGCCATCAAAGCCCAGCACCGAGCAGTTCACTTCGATGGGCTGATCCAGCCCTTCCTCCACCAGCACCCGGCGGTCATAGGAGAAAGCCAGTTCCAGCGCTTCCTTCAGTTCCTTGCGATCCCCTGCCCGGCTGACGCCGATGGAGGAACCCAGATAGGCAGGCTTTGTAAACACAGGGTAAGGCAGCGCCTTTTCGATGGTATTCATCACCGCATCCTGATCCTTTTCCCACTGGGAGCGGGTCACGGCGCAGTCCGGCAGGATGGGATAGCCCATGCCCCGGAAAAAACGCTTCATGGTGATCTTATCCATGCCCACGGCAGAGGCCGTGATGCCGCTGGAGGCATACGGGATATCCGCCAGTTCCAACAACCCCTGCACGGAGCCGTCTTCCCCGTGCATGCCGTGCAGCACAGGGATCACCACATCCAGCCGGGCCACCACTTCTTCCTTGCCACCGCCAAAGAGCCCTTTGGGGGGCACAAAGCGGATCAGCGCACCGCTGCCGGCGGTCATATCCAGCCGCACAGGGATAATGCCCTTCTTGAAAGGATCAAAGGGAGTGTAGGTTTTCATATCCAAAAGGGCAGCGCCGGTAAACCATTCGCCCTTCTGGCTCACATAAATCGGGATCACGTCATACTTTTCGGTGTCGGCATTCTTCATCAGCTGCACAGCGCTGATGATGGATACTTCATGCTCGCAGGAGCGGCTGCCGTAAATCACACCCAGCTGAATTTTGCTCATTTTATCCTCCCTCAGCCCTCACTGTAATGATCGGGCAGATCGTTTTCATACATCACCACATCGCCGGCTTTAAGCATGGTCTGGTTCAGGCGGATGGCTTCATCCAGAGAAGAGACCACATGGATATTCTCCGCCTTGAAGCCGCCCTCTTTCAGGCCCTTCACAATGGGGGCGGTGTGCTTCTTCCCCACCAACACTGCAATGTCCACGCAATCCGCCATATAGCAGCCAAATTCTTCGTTGTATTTTTCTTCTTCAGTTCCCAGTTCCACCATGCCGGGAGTCACGATAATGCGCCGCCCCGGAAAGGCTTTCAGCACATCCAGCGCCTTCTTCGCCGACCGGGGATTGGTATTGAACGCATCGTCAATTACCGTCACGCCGCCGGCAGAGTGCAATAGCTGCAAGCGGTGTTCCACCGGCTGCAGTGCCTGAATGCCCCGGGCAATCTGAGCATTGGTCAGCTTCAGATGCTTCGCTACAGCTGCAGCGGTCAGAATATTGAGAATGTTATGTTCGC
This sequence comes from Clostridia bacterium, assembly GCA_017434775.1. Classification (GTDB taxonomy): domain Bacteria; phylum Bacillota; class Clostridia; order Christensenellales; family Aristaeellaceae; genus RUG563. Next base: position 12,624 of record JAFSGG010000104.1, on the reverse strand, counting down.
CCAGCATTTTCGTCTGGCAGGAAATCTTTTCGCCGTCCCGGAAGCACAGGTTAAAGGAGGAGCCCGTAGCAGATACCGTTACATCCTCCGCCCACACTTCAGCGCCTTCCCTGCCCACCAGGCACTTTTCCTTCTCTCCATAACCCTCCCCGGTCTTTTCATACAGCCGGGTGACAATATCATTATCGTGGACGAACACCGCATAGCCATCATCCGGCAGGGCTTCGATCAGTTCATACTTGGTTTTTTCAATGCGTTCAATGGTCCGGAACGTATCCAGGTGCTGGGGGCCCACAGCAGTCAGAATGCCGATCTGAGGATGCACCAATCGGGACAGTTCCTTGATTTCGCCCACATGCCGGGCGCCCATTTCCCCGATAAATACCTGATGAGAAGGCTGCAGCCGCTCCCGCACAATCCGGGTCACCCCCATGGGGGTATTGAAGGATGCCGGGGTGCACAGCACATTGTATTTCTGGGACAGGATGGTGTTCAGCACAAATTTGGTGCTGGTTTTGCCATAGCTGCCGGTAATGCCGATGCGAATCAGCCCCTTATTCTGCAAAAGCTTCCGCTGCGCATCGTGGAAATACAGACTGAAGATCAGCTTTTCAACAGGCAGGGCAATCAGCGCAGAAACCGCCACCAGGAAGGGCAGCAGCAAGGGGTAAAGCACCATCAGCGCGATGGTCACAGGCCCAATGGGCTGCAGGCCGATCAAAAGGCCGATGCCAATCACCACAAGGATGTGGATGATATACAGCCGCTTTACCCGGGCCGTTACCACAAAAGGCTTTTTGGCCGGCGCTTTCAGTGCCTGATAACGCATGATGAACCCAAAGATGGCCATCACGCAAAATGCGGCAAGCCCCACATACAGCTGGTTTTGGTTCTGCACTTCCCGGGCGTTGAAATACCGCACCGCATTCTTCGTTTCGGGCCGCAACAGTTCGTTGGCCAGAGAACTGCCAAGGATGACCGCCAGGCTCACCACCGATAGAAGCAGCAGCGGCCAGATAACCTTCTTTTTCTGCCGCCAGAGCGTGCGGAAATAGCCCTGAAACTGATAGCTTTCCAGCTGGAAATAGTGCATCAGTTGCCGGGACATAAACAGCATGGCCACCGGCACCTCAAGTGCCAGCAGAATCCGGGTTACGCCTTCCATAGCGGCTCTCCTCTCCTATCACAAAAAAGCCTTGATCACCTGCACAAACCGGGGCCATTGCCGCAGGTAGGCAAAATGATCGTCGTTTTCAAACACCACAAGCCCGGCATCCCGGATTTCCTTTTCCATCTTCTGACCCATCCACAGGGGCGTATCCTGATCCTTCTCCCCCCAGATGAGCAGCGTGGATGCCTGAATTTTCGGCAGCAGCGGCGCCAGATCTTCGCTGATGACCTTCACAAACGTTTTGCGCATTTCTTCGTCCAGCGCATTATAATCGGCGGATCCATACTGCTTGCGCAGCTTTTCCATGGCATTCTCTGCCAGTTTTCCCACCAGCGGCAGCTTCTGCAAATTCTGCAGCTGCTGCTTTTTCTTCTGGTAAGCCTGACTCCGCTTTTTCTGTTCTTCCGTCTGGGGCTTTTTCAGCCCCGCGCAGCCGGTGAGCACCATTTTGCCCACTCGCTCCGGCCGGTTGGCTGCCAGATGCAGGGACACCCTGCCGCCGAAAGAATGGGCAATCAGATGGCATTTTTCAATCCCCAGCTGATCCATCACATCCACAACACAATCGGCATAGTCCGAAACACCCCAGGGCTTAGGCGGCCGTCCGCTTTTGCCATGGCCGGGAAAATCAATCACCGTCATGCGATAATCCTTTTCCATAGCCTGCATAATGGGGCGAAAATGCTCCGTAGTGCAGCCCCAGCCGTGAAGCAGCAGCACCTGCCGGCTGCCCTCACCCATCTGTTCACAGTAAACCGAAGCGCCGTTTGCTGTCAGAAGCATGTGTTTCCGTCCCTTTCCGGGCTTGCAAAGCCCCTGTTAGTATATGGCCTTATTCTGCGTGGCATGCGTTCAGGAAATTCGCCAGATATAGCGGCATTTATGGGTAGCTCCGGCACAGACCCCCTGAAAAAGTTCAGGCACCGGCACAATGCTTTCCAGCACGCAGCCCAACCTTTCCGCCGTCCGCCGGGAAGGAATGTTTTCCACATTGGTGGTGATCACCACGCTGTAGATGCCCAGTTTTTTCATCAGCGGCACCATCAGCCTGCAGGCTCGCTCCGCCAGATGATTTCCCCGGTATTCTTCCTCCACCCGGTAGCCGATATGGCCCAGATAATACAATCCGCCGCTCTCTCCGATTCTCAGGCTCACATAGCCCATATATTTTCGGGTACCGGCTTTATACATCAGGAAGGTAAACCCATCCTCAATGCCGCAAAACCAATCCCGCACATCTTCTCCGGAAAGAACCAGATCCAGTTCCCCATCCGTAAAAGCTGCCCTTTTGGAAAACAAACGCATGGGCTTTCCTTCCTTTTCTTTCTGTCAGAACAGCGCGTCCACAAATTCTTTGGCATTGAAGGGCTGCAGATCATCAATTCCTTCGCCCACGCCAATGTACCACACCGGCACGTTCAGTTCCCGGCGGATGGCAATGGCCACGCCGCCTTTGGCGGTGCCGTCCAGCTTGGTGATCACGATGCCGCCGATATCGGCCGCTTCCTTGAACTGCTTGGCCTGCTGAAGGCCGTTCTGGCCGGTGGTGGCATCCAATACCAGCATGCAGCGCACGTTGGCTTCCGGGTATTCCCGGTCAATGATGCGGCGCATTTTGGCCAGTTCGTCCATCAGGTTCTTTTTATTGTGCAGCCGGCCGGCGGTGTCCACAATCAGAAGATCCGTTTTCCGGGCTTTGGCAGCCTGCACGGCGTCAAACACCACGGCAGCAGGGTCGCTGCCCTCCTGATGACGGATAATCGGCACATTGGCACGTTCTGCCCATACAGCCAGCTGTTCGTCCGCTGCGGCACGGAAGGTATCTGCCGCCGCCAGCATCACACTGCGGCCAATTTCCTGGAAACGCAAGGCCATTTTGCCGATGGTGGTGGTTTTGCCAACGCCGTTGACCCCCACCACAAACATCACCATAGGCCACTTGAGCGGAGGCCTTGGAATGTTCATTTCGTCCACCAAAATCTGCTTGAAAATCTCCCGGGCCTTTTCCGCATCCTTGATGTGCTGCTTTTTCACTTCATCCTGCAGCTTTTCCATGATGGCCATGGTGGCGTCCATACCCACGTCCGCCAGAATCAGAATATCCGTCAGTTCGTCATAAAAATCATCATCCACCTGCCGGGTATTCTTCACCAGTTCGTCCACTTTGTCCGTCAGGCCGCCCCGGGTTTTGGTCAGGCCCTGCTTCAGTCTCTGGAAAAAACCCATGCTGAAAGCCTCCTTTATTCATAATCCTGCAAGTTCACCGACACCATGCCGGAAATACCGCGCTCCTGCATGGCCACGCCGTACAGGGAATCGCAGCGTTCCATGGTTCCCTTGCGGTGGGTGACCACCACAAACTGGGTGGTCTTGGCGTATTCCGCCAGGTAATCGGCAAAATAACCGATGTTCGCTTCGTCCAATGCCGCTTCCACTTCGTCCAGCACGCAGAAAGGCGTTGGCTTCAGTTTCAGCATGGCAAAAATGATAGCAATGGCCGTCAGAGCGCGCTCACCGCCGGAAAGCAGGCTGAGCAGCTGCAGCTTCTTTCCCGGAGGCTGAGCAATGATTTCAATGCCGCAATTGAGGGCGTCGTCCGGGTCGATGAGTTTCAGTTCCGCCTGACCGCCGCCAAAGAGCCGGGCAAAGGTTTCCTTGAAATATTCGCCCATCTTGGCAAATTCCACCACAAACAGCTTTTCCATCTGGCTCATCAGCCGCTCGATCAGCTGCTGCAGGTCATTCTGTGCTTTGTCCAGGTCCTGCTGCTGGGCGAGCATTTCGTCATAGCGCGCCTTTACGTCGGCATACTCTTCGATGGCGTTTACGTTCACCGTGCCCATAGCCCGGATTTTGCCCCGGATGGAAGCCGCTTCCCTTTCCCCGTTGGTCAGTTCAAAGGGTTCGGCACTGCGCAATTCCTCCGCCATGGCGTATGTGAGCTCATAACTGTTGAAAATATGATCCGTCATGACCCGCAGGTCATTTTCTGCCCGATCCCGGCTCAGTTCCGCTTTATGCAGCTTCTGGCTGTCTTCGTCGTATTCTTTATGCAGCTCGTCGCTCCGCGCCATGCAGGCACGTTCTCTGCTTGCCTTTTCCTGGCGCTTTTCTTCCAGCACGTCCACCTGCTTTTGCCGCAGGGCAAGGGCCGCTTCCAATTCCCGGCAAGCCGTCTGCTGCTTTTGCGAGAGAATCTGCATTTCTGCCAGCTGCTGTTTCTTTTCTTCCGTCTCCTGCTGCAGGCTTTCCAGCGTCACAGCCAAAGCAGCCATTTCCTGATCCTGCCGCGCCTTGTCCCGGCGCAGGGTGTCCAGCGCATGGGAAAGTTCCGCATATTTCAGCCGCAGGGCCGTCACCAGATCGCGCTGATGTTCGGCTTCTTCTCTGGCCTGTACCAGTGCCTTTTGCAGCACTTCGGTCTTCAGGTCCATGGCTTCCCGGTCCACAGCTTCGTTTTCCGTCTGTTCCCGGACAGCCTGCAAATCTTTTTCGATTTCCAAAATGCCTTCGGTCAACTGTTCCCGGGCAGCCAGGGTGCGTTCCAGGGCTTGGGAAGCAGCATTCAATTCCGCCTTGGCATTGAACACACGTTCCTGCTCCCGAGCCACGCCGATTTCTTCCTGATGTACGCGCTCCAGGGCTTCGTTGCGCAGGCGCTTGAATTCCTCGCGCTTTTCCTGCATGCCGGTCAGTTCATCCCGGAGGACGGAAAGCTGCTTTTTCTGTTCATCCAGGGTTTTGCGCAGTTCCGTAATCTCACGTTCTCTTCCCAGCAAACTCACAGCGCTCTTCTGGGCCGTACCGCCGGTCATGGAACCGCCGGAATGCATCACGTCGCCGGTGAGGGTCACCAGCCGGAAAGCGTGTCGGCCGGCGCGCATGATGGGAATACCGCTTTCCAGGTCCTTGGCAATCACGGTGCGGCCCAGCAGGTTTTCCATCACCCCCCGGTATTCGGGATCGAAGGAAATCAGCTCGCTGGCCACGCCGATGCAGCCGGGCATGGAGAGGAGCTTGCGCTCTTCATTATTGAGCACACGGCCCTTCACGCTGGTCATGGGCAGGAAAGTGGCCCGGCCCAGCTTATTATTCCGCAAATAATCGATGATCCGCTTGGCAGCGTTTTCATCGGTGGTCACAATATTCTGCAAAGCGCCGCCCAGCACCATATCAATGGCCGTTTCCAATTCCTTGGGTACTTGCATCAGCCTTGCCACAACGCCCCGGACGTTTTTATCCCCCTGGGCATACTGCAGCGCCCTTCGCACAGCCTGATTATACCCTTCCATTTCCCGGCTCATTTCATCCATGAGCCGCAGGCGGCTGATATTGGCCTGATATTGCAGATTCAGGTTCTGGGCCTTTTCGGCCTTTTCCTGGGTTTCCTGGGTCAGGGCACGCAGGTTGCCTTCGCAAAGAGCAGCGTCATCCTTGAGCAGCTGCAGACCTTTTTCCACTTCGGCCGCCTGCTTTTCTGCCTGACGAAGCTGGGCTACGGCATCATCCTGCCGAAGCTGATATTCGTCAATGGATTGGCTCACTTCGTCCAGCCGCTTTTTCATCTGGGCGCAGATAGCCTGCTGCCGGGCCTGCTGGTTCTTGGCATCGGACAGCCGGTTCACCGCCAGCAGAATATTCTGCTTGTGTTCATCCAGCTCCGCTTCCCTTTCCTGAGCCTTATCCAGATATCCATCCAGCTTCTGCTGTTCTTTTTCCATTTCCAGCCGGGCATCTTGCAGAGCCCGGTCGCTTTCCCGGGTATCCGCTTCGCCCTGATCAAACAGCTTCTGCAGGTTTTCCCGGCGTTCCCGGGTGTTTCGCTGGTCCGCTTGCAACCTCTCCAGCGCATCCTGCAAGGCGGATACCTGGCCGTCCGTACGTTCCTTTTCCATGCGGGCTTCGTGGAGGGCGTCATTGCAGGAAAGATGTTCCTGACGTGCCTGCGCCAGTTCTTCTTCCAGGAGGGCAATAGCCGTTTCCAGTTGCTCACGCTCGGCGGTGTTTTCATTCAGGCGGGCTTCATGGTGCAAAAGCACATCCCGAAGCCCCTCCAGCGTCTGATCCAAAGCGGCCAGCTTATCCTTCACCTTATCGTGACGAATGAGAAAAATATTGATTTCCAATTCCTTCAGCCGCTGGGCCAGTTCAATATAGACCCGGGCCGTTTCCGCCTGCTTTTCCAGAGGGCCTACCCGGCCTTCCAGTTCGGAAAGAATATCGTTCACACGGCTCAGGTTATCCCGGGTGCGGGCCAGTTTGCGCTCCGCTTCTTCCTTGCGCACGCGGAAGGTCATCACGCCGGCGGCTTCTTCAAATACCTGACGGCGATCTTCGCTCTTGATGGACAGGATTTCATCAATACGCCCCTGACCGATCAGCGAATATCCCTCGCGCCCGATGCCCGTATCCCGGAACAATTCCAGAATATCGCGCAGACGGCAAGCCGTTTTGTTCAGGTAATATTCACTGTCCCCGTTGCGGTATACCCGCCGAGTGACCATTACCTCAGCAAAATTGCTTTTCAGCGCCCCATCTTCATTCTCAAACACCAAAGAGACCTCACAGTAAGAGGCCTTTTTCCGTTTTGCGGTGCCGTTGAAAATGATATCTTCCATCTTGGTGCCGCGCAGCACACGGGCACTCTGTTCGCCCAACACCCAGCGCATGGCGTCACCGATGTTGCTCTTGCCGGAGCCATTGGGCCCCACAATGCCGGTGATCCCCTCATGGAAAACGATTTCCGTCCGGTCCGCAAAGGATTTGAATCCGTTAATTTCCAGCTTTTTCAGCCGCATTTATGCCTTTTCCCCCAAGCCTTTGATCTTTTGCAGCGCAGCCGCAGCCGCGTTCTGTTCCGCCCGTTTTTTACTGGTGCCCGTGCCGGAAGCAATTTCATTTCCCTCCAGCCGCACCGATACCGTAAAAACCCTTTCGTGGGGCAAGCCTTCTTCCCCCACCACCAGGTATTCGGGCAAGGGGTATTTTCTCCCCTGCAAGTATTCCTGCAGGGCGGATTTGGCGTCCACTTCATCCGTTTCGGTGCAATCGCCGATAAAGTGCATTACCATCTGTCGGGCAGGTTCCATACCGCCGTCCAGATACACAGCCGCCAGCACCGCTTCAAAAGCATCGCACAGAACACTGGGATTTTCCCGGCCGCCGCCGGTTTCACAGCCCCGGTCCATCAGCAGGAATTTTCCCAGCTCCATCTCCCGGGCCACCCGGGCCAGCCGCCCTTCCCGCACCAGCTTTTGCCGCAGGCGGGTCATGGCGCCCTCTTTCATTTCGGGATGCATTTCGTAGATTTTTTCGCTGACGCACATTTCCAGCACCGCATCCCCCAGAAATTCCAGCCGCTGATTGTGTTCTCCGCCCATGGAAGGATGGGTCAGCGCCGTTTTCAGCAGTTTTTTATTCCGGAAGGTATACGAAAGCACCTGTTCCAGTACAGAAAGATCCATTTTGTTTCCTTTCCGCCGGGCAAAGGGTGAGGCCTGCTGTTTCTGCAGGCCCCTTGCCTTGCCCATACGTTATTACTGATGATCTTCGATGTACTTCACCACATCGCCCACCGTGCGCAGGGTATTGATGGCAGTATCGTCCACCATCATGTCAAAAGCATCTTCCAGGTCCATGATCAGCACCATCACGTTGGCGCTGTCGGCCTTCAGGTCTTCCACTAGCCGCTTGTCGGCGGTCACTTCGCTCACGTCCAGACGCAGCTGCTTGGCAATCATACCGGCCACTTTTTCAAATACCATGGTTGTTTCCTCCTTATTTTCAGGCGTTTTCATTTGCCTTGATTTGACGTTCAATTTCGGCCGTGATGGTTTCCACCACGCCCTTCTCCTTCATGATGACGGCCTGACGGATGGCGCAGGCAATGGCATGGGCATTGCAGGAGCCATGGGCTTTCACCACTACGCCCTTTACGCCCAGCAGCGGCGCGCCGCCCACTTCCGTGTAATCCATCATCTTTTTCACCCGGCGGAAGGCTGGCTTGGCGATCAGCCCGCCCAGCTTACCGCGGAAATCCGCATACATTTCCTTTTTGATGATGCCCATCAGGGTGCCGGCTACACCTTCCATGAATTTCAGGATCAGGTTTCCGGAAAAGCCGTCGGCCACCACCACGTCGGCCACATCCGCCGTAATATCCCGTCCTTCCACATTGCCCACAAAATTAAAGGGAGCTTTTTCCATCAGGGGGTAGGCGTTCTTGGTCAGCTCGTTGCCCTTTTCAGCCTCGGCGCCATTGTTCACAAGGCCCACTCTGGGATTTTCCACCCCGCGCACGCACTTCATATAGGCGCTGCCCATGATGCCAAACTGGGGCATATAATGGGGCAGGCAATCCACATTGGCGCCGCAGTCGATCAGGCAGAAAAAGTCTTTTCCATTGGGCAGCAGGGGAGCCAGCGCCGGCCGTTCCACGCCCTCAATGCGGCCCAGCCGGAACATGCCGCCGGCCAGGGTGGCGCCGGTGGAACCGGCGGAAACAAAGCCGTCCACATCGCCGTTCTTCACAGCCAGCATACCCTTTACCTGAGCGGAATTCTTTTTCTGGCGCACAGCCATCACCGGGGCATCGTGATTGGTGATGATTTCCGGCGCATCGTCCAGCAAAATGCGATCCCGCACATCATCGCAATCTTTCAGCAAAGGTTCAATCTCCCCCAGTACACCAGCCAGGGTGATTTTTAATTCTTTATTCAGCCGCAGTGCTTCAATGGCGCCTTCCACGGTGCACTGGGGAGCATTGTCGCCGCCCATGGCATCCAGATAAATGTGAATCATGGTATTCATCAACTCCTGTACTTAAAAACATGCATAGGAACAAGTCATTTTATCACAATCCGGCCAAAATGACAAGAGAATCCAGCCTGTCCCCTGCCCGTTTTTCAAATTTCCTTCCAATAATGGCAGCAAAAAGGTCTTTGCTTGTAATTTGGCGGAACATGCTGTATAATACGGATACAGGAAAAGCAAAAGAAGGAGGTTTTTCCTTTGGGTATTCTTTCCGATATTTTCAGCGGCGATATTGATGCGCTGATTACGCTATTGTATCAGATTCCCGGCATTCTCATTGCCCTCACCCTGCACGAAGTGGCGCATGGGTATGTGGCCTTCAGATGCGGTGACCCTACCGCCAAAATGCTGGGCCGGCTTTCCTTGAATCCTCTGCGGCATCTGGATCCCATCGGCACCCTTTCCATGGTGTTGATGGGCTTTGGCTGGGCCCGGCCGGTACCCGTCAATTCCCGGAATTATAAAAACTTCCGCCGGGATGATATTCTGGTGTCCGTAGCCGGCATCACGGTCAATTTCTGCCTGTTCCTGCTCAGCTGTTTTCTGATGGTGCTGGTGCAGCAGTTTATCTTTGAACCGGAATTTTACAAAACCTTTTTCTTCCCCTACTGGCGCCCTTCCCTGCATGAAGCAATCCAGCCCCTGCCTCAGCTGGAACTGCTTTCCATCAAGGGAAACTGGGTCGGCCTCACCATAATAAACGATTCCATGGCCTGGCTGACGGATAATGGCCTGGCTGAATACGTGCGGGCGCCCTGGCTGATGTATGTGCAGCGGTTTCTGATGTATTTTTCCCTCACCAATCTGGGCCTTGCCCTTTTCAATCTCCTGCCCCTTCCCCCGCTGGACGGCTATCACCTGTTCAACGATATCCTGTTCCGGGGCAAGCTTCACATTCCTGCCAAGGTGGTACAGGGCATCAGCCTGGCGTTCGTTGCCCTGCTGCTGCTTACACCATACGTCTCCCAAGCCCTGGGCTTTGTGCGTGATTTTATCCAGGACGGCGTAATGCGGGGCGTACTTTGGATTTTCGGGGTGCAATAAGATGGCCATTACATTGCGGTTGGATCAGTTCGAAGGGCCGCTGGATATGCTGCTTTTCCTGATCGGCAAGGCAAAAATCGATATCAAGGATATTTTCGTTTCGGAAGTAACGGATCAGTACATCCAGTCTGTGCAGGATGCTCCGGATCTGGATATGGATGATGCCAGTGCTTTTATTGCCATGGCGGCTACGCTGCTGGAGATCAAAAGCCGGGCGCTTCTTCCCAAGCCCAAGGACGAAACGGAAGAGGAAGATCCGGAAGCCGCCCTTATCCGCCAGTTGGAAGAATACCAGCGCTTCAAGCAGATTTCCCAGGACATGCAGGGCTTTGAAAAGGCTGCTGCGCTGATGTACCAGAAGCTGCCGGAAGAATATCCCCTGCCGCCCCCAACACTGGAGCTCACCGGCCTCACCATGGACGGCCTGCTGGCCGCTTTCGCCCGGGTGATGGCCCGGATTCAGGAAGATGCGGAAGAAGAACCGGTGCAGACAGCCCGGCGTATCATCAGGGACGAATACACCGTGCCCCGGTGCACCGCCCATATTCTCAAGCACCTGAAAAAAGGCCCGGTGCATTTTGACAAGCTCTTCAGCGATCATCCCACACGGGACGAAGTGGTCACGCTGTTCCTGGCCGTACTGGAATTACTCCGCCTTGGCCGGGCCGGCGTTGTGCAGGACGGCGTCTTCGGCGATATCCTGCTGGAGCCCAGAACGCCGGAAAACCCAATGGAAGGGGACATGAAAATCGATGGATATGAATGAACTGGCCCATGTGATTGAGGCCATCCTGTTTGTGGCCGGGGAGCCGGTGGAAGTGCATGAACTGCAGCGGGCCCTGGAAGTGACGGAAGACGAAACCTGGCAGGCCATTGATGCTTTGGACAGCGATTATTCCTACCACCGCCGGGGCATCTGCCTGAAGCGTTTTGGGAACCACATCCAACTCTCCACCCGGGCGGATTATGCCCCTTATGTGGAGCGGCTTTTGCAGCCCATCCAGAAGCAAAGCCTGTCTCAGTCCGCTATGGAAACCCTGGCCGTTATTGCCTACCGCCAACCGGTGACCAAGCTGGAAATTGAAGCCATCCGTGGCGTAAAATGCGATTATTCCGTGCAATCCCTGGTGAACAAAAATCTTATTGAAGTGGTGGGCCGGAAGGAAACGCTGGGACGCCCCATGCTGTACGGCACCACGGATTTTTTCCTCTCCCACTTTGGCCTTTCTTCCCTCAACGATCTCCCTGCCCCGCTGGAAGCAGCTGCCGCCCCCGATGAGGCAGAGCCCCTTGTTCCTTAAAAGAAAGGAGCGTTTTTGATGAAAAAAGTAACCCTGATCGTGCTGGACAGCGCCGGTGTAGGCGCCTTACCGGACGCCCATCTGTTTTCCGATGAAGGTTCCAATACCATCGGCCATATTGCCGAACGCATGCCCCTGAACGTTCCCAACATGCTGAACATGGGCCTTGGGCATCTGCCCGGACTGAACCTGAAAGCAGCAGAAAAAGGCGCCGGGGTCTATGGCCGGGCTGCTGAAAAATCCCTGGGCAAGGATACCACCACCGGCCACTGGGAAATGAGCGGTATCATTCTGCCCCACCCCTTTCCCTTGTATCCGGACGGCTTTCCCCAGGACGTGATGGACCGCTTTGAAGCGGCCATCGGCACCAAGACGCTTGGCAACAAGCCCGCCAGCGGTACTGCCATTCTGGATGAACTGGGCGAAGAACACCTGCGCACCGGCTATCCCATCGTCTATACATCCGGAGACAGCGTGTTCCAGATCGCCGCCCACGAAAGGCTCTATCCCCCGGAAAAGCTGTATGAACTTTGCCGCATTGCAAGAGCGCAGCTGCAGAGCGAGCACGGCGTGGGACGGGTGATTGCCCGGCCCTTCATCGGCGAAAAAGCCGGCAGTTTCGTGCGCACCGGTAATCGCCGGGATTTTTCCCTGGAGCCCATTGCCCCCACCATGCTGGACGTATTGAAAGAGCAAGGCTTTGACACCCTGGCCGTAGGGAAAATTGAAGATATTTTCGCCATGAAAGGCATCACCAGCAGCAACCATGCCGCCGGCAATCCTGCCTGTATCGATGCGGCGCTGGAATACCTGAAAACGGATTTCAACGGCCTTTTGTTTGTGAATCTGGTGGATTTCGATTCTCTGTACGGCCATCGCCGGGATGTAGAAGGCTATGGCAAGGCTCTGGAATATTTCGACAGCCGTATTCCCGAATTCACCGCCCTGATGGGTGATGACGACCTGCTCATCATCACCGCCGATCACGGCTGCGATCCCGCCTTCAAGGGCACCGATCACACCCGGGAATACATTCCCATCCTCTGTTGGAAAAAGGGCATGGACGGCCTTTCTTTCATCGGCACCCGGGAAACCTATGCGGATCTGGCCGCTACCATCTGTGACTATCTGGGGGCAGAAGCACATTTTGCCGCCCAATCCTTTGCGAAAGATTTGGAGGGCTGAATCATGGACTATATGGAACGCATCACGCTGGCTGCCAAGGCCATTGAAGAAAAGATTGGCACGGCAGAAATCGCCGTCATCCTGGGCAGCGGCCTGGGCGATTTCGGCAAT
>JAFSGG010000021.1 GCA_017434775.1 Clostridia bacterium | reverse complement strand
TCTTCACCGAACGCAATGGTATCTACATCATCGACCTGCGGAAGACCGTTCGCAAGGTGGATGAAGCTTACATGTTCATCCGCAACGTGGCCATGGAAGGCAAGACCATCCTGTTCGTTGGCACCAAGAAGCAGGCTCAGGAAAGCATTGAAAGCGAAGCCAAGCGCTGCAACATGTTCTATGTGAACAACCGTTGGCTGGGCGGCATGCTGACCAACTTCCGCACCATCCGTACCCGCGTGGAACGCCTCAACGCCATCGACAAGATGGAACAGGCCGGCCAGTTCGACGTGCTGCCCAAGAAGGAAGTTATCAAGCTGCAGCATGAACGCGAAAAGCTGGAAGCCAACCTGGGCGGTATCCGCGAAATGAAGAAGCTGCCCGGCGCTCTGTTTGTGGTTGACCCCCGCAAGGAACACATCGCCGTGGCCGAAGCCCGCACCCTGGGTATTCCGATCGTTGCCATCGTGGACACCAACTGCGATCCCGACGAAGTGGACTACGTCATCCCCGGCAATGACGACGCTATCCGCGCTGTGAAGCTCATCGCCGGCAAGCTGGCTGATGCTGTGCTGGAAGGCAAGCAGGGCGAACAGAGCGAAGCCGAAGCCACCGAAGAAGCTGCTGAATAATTCATTCCTTGATATAAAATAAGGAGGACAACTACAATGGCTGCTATTACTGCTGCAATGGTTAAAGAACTGCGTGAACGCACCCAGGCCGGTATGCTGGATTGCAAAAAGGCTCTGGCTGAATCCGATGGCGATATGGAAAAGGCTGTTGCCTACCTGCGTGAAAAGGGCCTGGCCGCTGCTGCCAAGAAGGCCGGCCGTGTGGCCGCCGAAGGCGCCGTGGAAAGCTACATCCACATGGGCGGCAAGATTGGCGTTCTGGTGGAAGTGAACTGCGAAACCGACTTCGTTGCCAACACCGAAACCTTCAAGAACCTCTGCCATGACATCGCTCTGCAGATCGCCGCTGCCAATCCCCTCTACATCAACAAGGAAGACGTTCCCGCCGCTGCTCTGGAAGCCGAAAAGGAAATCCTGCGCAACCAGGCTCTGAACGAAGGCAAGCCCGAAAAGATCGTAGATCGTATGGTGGAAGGCCGCATTTCCAAGTACTATGCCGAAAACTGCCTGATGGAACAGGCTTTCGTCAAGAATCCTGACATCACCGTGGGCACCCTGGTGAACGAAGCCACCCTGGCTTCCGGCGAAAAGATCACTGTTCGCCGCTTCACCCGCTACGAACGCGGCGAAGGCATCGAAAAGAAAGAATCCAATCTGGCTGCTGAAATCGCCGAAATGACCAAGAAGTAATTTGCCCTATGCAGGCGGCTCAAAAGGCCGCCTGCTTTTTTGAAATATGAGAGGATGGAAGCACCATGAATTATAAGCGGATTCTCCTGAAACTCAGCGGTGAAATGCTGGGGGAAAACGGCAAGCTTTTTGACCATGGTATTATTGATCATGTGGCCGAAACGCTGGTAAAGATCGCTGCCACCGGTGTGGAACTGGGCGTGGTGATCGGTGCAGGCAATATCTGGCGCGGCCGTCAGGGCGGCGAAATGGACCGTGTGACGGCGGATCAGATGGGTATGCTGGGTACGGTGATCAACTGTCTGTGCATGCGGGATGCCGTGCAGCGCGCCGGCGGCGAAGCGGTTGTGATGAGCGCTTTTGAAATGAACCGCGTGTGTGAAGTGTACAACACCCAGCATGCGCTGCAGCACCTGAAAAATGGCCGGATCGTCTTCTTTGCTGCAGGCAGCGGCAATCCCTTCTTCTCCACCGATACGGCTGTAGTGCTGCGTGCTGTGGAAGCGGGTGCGGATGCTATTCTTCTGGCCAAGAACATTGACGGCGTATATACTGCCGATCCCAAGAAGGATCCTTCTGCAACGCTGATCCGCGAAATCACCTATGAAAAGGCGCAGGATCTGCGGCTGAAGGTCATGGACAGCGCTGCCTTTGCCCTGTGTGCTGAAAACAAGGTGCCTGTGGTACGCGTATTTGGCCTGTATGACCCGGAAGATATAGTGAAAGTGTTGTCCGGCGATGATATGGGCACCATTCTGACCCCCGAAAAGTAAGGATATTGTGCTTTTGCTGTATGGGAAGAATTTGTATTGAAATTTTTCCGCTTATCGTGTATAATGACACAAGAAAGGTCATAAATATCCCTATGTGAAAGGAGTGCGCCCCATGAAACTGATTATTGCTATTGTACAGGATGAGGACGCTTCCCGGCTGATCAGCCAGTTGATGAGTGAAGGCTACGGTGTGACAAAACTTGCCACCACCGGCGGTTTCCTCAAGAGCGGCAATACCACCCTGCTGGTGGGCGTGGATGATAACCGTTTTGACAGCTGCCTGGCTATCATTGAAAAAATTTGCAAGAGCCGTAAGCAGATTGCGACTTCTCCCATTACCATGGGCGGCGGTACTGCCGGTATGTATTCTCCCTATCCCATTGAAGTAACGGTGGGCGGCGCGACGGTATTTGTGGTAACGGTGGATCAGTTTGTTAAGTTCTGACAAGGAAAAAATGCTGTCACTGAAATCCTGTGCGGCGGGGAGTGAAACGCTCCTCGCCATTTGGCGTGAGTTTGAAGAGGGTAAATTGGCCCACGCATATCTGTTTACCGGAGAAAGCGGTGTGGGGAAGCGCACATTCGCTCGCACGCTTGCCAAAGCGCTGCTATGTAATGGGGAAGGACACAAACCCTGCAATGCGTGCCGCAGCTGCCAGCGTTTTGAAGCCGGCACCCATGGCAATGTGTATTTCCCCGCGCCACAGTCTCAAAAGACCACCATTTCGATAGTGGAAATGCGCAATTTGATCGCAGAGTTGGGCCGTTCTGCCCTGGAAGGCGGCCGAAGGGTAATCGTCTTCAATCAAGCGGAAAAACTGAGTCAGCCGGTCCAAAACAGTTTGCTGAAAACGCTGGAAGAAGCAGGAGAAGGCGTGTATTTCCTGCTGGTGACGGATAATGAACGGGCCATTTTGCCCACCATCCGTTCCCGGTGCAGAACCGTACGTGTGCCCCTGTGGAGCGACGAAAGAGTGGCCAGGGAACTGATGAATAGGGGCCAGAGCGCAGCCAATGCCAAAGAACTGGCATCCATTGCGGAAGGCAGCATGGGCAAGGCTGTGCAGATGATCCATGACGATTCCTGGCGGGAAGAGAGAGCACTGGTGCGGGATGCATTCCTGAATGTGAAGTCAGTACAGGATATTCCGGCATGCAGTCAGCTGCTGAAAAATAAAAAAGAGCAGGCGGAAACATTGTTTTCTATTCTGGAAAGAGAAATGCGCCGGCTCATCATGAAAAAGAAAACTGATGCTGCGTATACCGGGGATTTTTTTCCGGAACACTGGAAGAAGGCGGATGTGAAATCGCTGATGCGGATCCAGGACAGCATTCTGCGCTGCAAGCGCTATAAGGCATCCAATATCGGCTGGACGGCCAATGCCGAAGGCCTGATGCAATCTATCGCGGAGGAAGCAACAAAATGGCAACTGTAATCGGCGTTCGTTTCAGGAACGCAGGCAAGCTTTATTACTTTGATCCGGGTCAATTGTGGCCCACTGCCGGGGATGCCGTCATCGTGGAAACGGTGCGCGGCATGGAATACGGCGAAGTGGTGACAGGTGTGCGGGAAATCAGCGATGATCTGATCACACCGCCGCTGAAAATGGTGATCCGCATTGCTACGGTGGAAGATGCCAAGCGTCACGAAGAAAATGTATCCAAGGAAAAAGATGCGCTGGCTATTTGCCAGAAAAAGGTGGACGAGCATAAGCTGCAGATGAAGCTGGTGGGGTGTGAATACACCTTTGATAACAGCAAAATTTTGTTCTACTTCACCTCCGATAAGCGGGTGGATTTCCGTGTGCTGGTGAAGGATCTGGCCGGCGTGTTCCGTACTCGCATTGAACTGCGCCAGATCGGCGTTCGTGACGAAGCCAAGATGATGGGCGGCCTGGGCATTTGCGGCCGCCAGGTTTGCTGCGCCGCTTTCCTGGGAGATTTCCAGCCCGTGTCCATCAAAATGGCCAAGGAACAAAGCCTGAGCCTGAATCCCAATAAGATTTCCGGTGTTTGCGGAAGGCTCATGTGCTGCCTGAAATATGAAGAAGATCATTACGAAGCCACCCGCAAGCAAATGCCCAAGGTGGGCAAGGAAGTGATTACCCCCGACGGCAACGGCACGGTGATTGATCTGAATATTCTGAAGGAAACCGTGCGGGTACGCCTGCCCAAAGGGGATAGCTACGAACAGAAGGATTTTCCCATGCAGGATGTGAAACGGGCCAATCTGCCCCAGAAATGGAACAACAAGCACGAAGAAACGGTGGAAGAAGAACCGGAAGAAGACGTGCAGGAAGAAATGGACGAAGAAATCATCGATATGCTGGACGAATGAAACAGAAAAACCCACGGCTGATGCGGTGGGTTTTTCTGTAAAGAAAGAGGAAAATAGCATGGCCGAATCTTTTCTGACGCTGATGGCGGAATATTGCGATGAAGACCAGGAGAAAATATCTGTTTGGTACGATGCCTTGCAAAATGCAGGCTTTGAAGGTACCCAGACAAAGGGACTGAAGCACCACATCAGCCTGTGCATGTTTCCTCTGGAAATGGAGAAGGAAGCCATTGAAATTACCAAGCAGGCGGCAGTGAACTTTTCCAAATTTCAGGTATCCCTTCGACATGTGGGCGTGATGCCGGGAGGTAAGGTGCTCTTTGCCGCACCGGATATGTGCGATGAACTGACAGCGCTGCAGAAAGCCTGCGATCAGGGCAAGCACATCGGCCTGCCGTTTTTGCCCCATACCACCATGCTGATTGACGATGCGGATACCATTGGGAAGGCGCTGCCCGTACTGATGGAAAAGTTTGCGCCCATGCCGGCCACCATTGATCGTCTGCATTTGTGCGCTTTCTGGCCTACCCGGCACATCATCGAAGTGAAGCTGAAAGGCGAATAAACGCATAGAAAGCTAAAACCTCCCTGTGATCGATGCAGGGAGGTTTTTTATATGGAAAAGTCAGAAATAATGTTCCATCAGCCGGTCCACCCATTCGGGAACGGAAGCATCTTTCTTGTCATAAACCGGGTAATAGGGCTTGATATCCAGAACCGGCGTGCCGTCGATGGCATCCAGGCCCTTCACGGTGAGGGTTGTTTCGTCCACGGACAGGATGGAAACAGACGTGAGACCAATGGTGTTGGGCCGGTCCTTGGTGCGCTGGGAAAAGATGCCCACAACAGGCATATCTTCCCGGTTCTGAGGGTGGCGCTGCAGATGCTTTTCGGGGATGAATTTGGCCTTGTCCAGATAGAAAAGGATAATGGCATGGGAAAAGGATTCCATGCCCATCAGACCGCCCCGGTATTCTTTTTTCAGCCGAATGAAGGAAACGTCTTTGCCCCAGTCTGTATGCTTTTTGCCTTCCACGGCATTGTGCACATAGCCAATAGGCTGCATGATGATATTTTCCATAAAGGATACTCCTTTGAAAAAAACTGCGGCAGCAAAAGTACCGCAGCTTGGTTGCGCTCAGGAAAGGCCGAATTTTTTGGCAGCTTCTTCGCGCATTTTGTATTTGAGGATCTTGCCGGCGGCATTCATGGGGAAGGCGTCCACGAAGTCCACATACTTGGGTACTTTGTGCTTGGCCATATGGGAGAGGACGAAGGCTTTCATTTCTTCCACCGTCATGGTTTCGCCGTCCTTGAGGATGATGCAGGCGCAGATTTCTTCGCCATATTGCTTATCCGGCACGCCGATCACCTGCACGTCCTGCACTTTGGGATGGGTGTAGATGAATTCTTCGATTTCTTTGGGATAGATGTTTTCGCCGCCGCGGATGATCATATCCTTCAAGCGGCCGGTGATGCGGTAATTGCCGTTTTCGTCCCGGCAGGCCAGGTCACCGGAATGGAGCCAGCCGTCCTTATCGATGGTGGCGGCGGTGGCATCGGGCATTTTGTAGTAACCCTTCATCACGTTATAGCCCCGGGCCACAAATTCGCCGTTGACATTATCGGGGCAATCCAGCCCGGTTTCGGGATCAATGATCTTGCATTCCACATGGGGGAAGGCATAGCCCACGGTATCGCAGCGTTCGTCCAAAGTCTGGCTCACTTCGCCCATGGTGCAGCCGGGAGAAGCTTCCGTCTGGCCGTACACAGAGAGAATATAGCGCATGTTCATTTCATCCGGCTGAGCGGCCCGGCGCATCAGTTCCGGCGGGCAGCCGGCACCGGCCATGATGCCGGTGCGCATGTGGGAAAAGTCTGTCTTGCGGTAATCGGGATGATTGAACATGGCAATGAACATGGTAGGCACGCCGTTGAAGCAGGTAATGCGTTCCTGATTGATACAGGCCAGGCTATTCTTGGCAGAGAAATAGGGCATGGGGCAGATGGTGGCGCCATGGGTCATGGAAGCCGTCATGGACAAAACCATGCCGAAGCAGTGGAACATGGGCACCTGGATCATCATGCGATCAGCGGTGGAAAGATCCAGCCGGTCGCCGATGCACTTGCCGTTATTGACCACGCTGTGGTGGGTAAGCATAACGCCCTTGGGGAAGCCGGTGGTGCCGGAAGTGTACTGCATATTGCAAACGTCGTGAATATCCACCTTGGCAGCCATTTTCAGCATGGTTTCCTGGGGGACGGAAGAAGCACGATCCATCATCTGCTCCCAGGTGAGGCAGCCGGGCATTTTGAAGCCCACGGTGATCACGTTGCGCAGGAATGGCAGTTTGCGGGCATGGAGCGGAGCACCGGGGGTGGTGTTTTTCAGTTCCGGGCACAATTCCTGAATGATATTGGCATAGGGGGAATCCTGGCAGGATTCGATCATCACCAGGGTATGGGTATCGCTCTGGCGCAGCAGGTATTCCGCTTCGTGAATTTTGTAAGCGGTATTCACGGTGACCAGAATGGCGCCGATCTTGGTGGCCGCCCAGAAGGAAATGTACCATGCCGGGATGTTGGTTGCCCAGACGGCCACTTTGGTACCGGCAGTGACCCCCAAGGAAATGAAAGCACGGGCACAGGCATCCACATCGTCCCGGAATTGGGCATAGGTGCGGGTGTAATCCAGCGTGGTGTATTTGAAAGCGTATTGGTCCGGGAATTCTTCCACCATGCGGTCCAGCACCTGGGAGAAAGTGAGGGAAATGAGGCTCTCTTTTTCCCAGACGAAATTGCCGGTATGGGCATTGTTGAAATAGAGGGATTTGGTTTCTTCTTTGGTTCCGATGGAAGAAATGGTATTGATGAAGTGGGCCAGGATGATGGTCATATCGTTGAGTTCATCCATCCATTTGGGATCCCATTCCAGGGAGATGAAACCGTCATAGTTGACAGAATCCAGCGCCTTCACCATCTGTTCCAGAGGCATGGTGCCTTCGCCAATCAGCTGATAGGAAAGGGTGCCGTCTGCATTCAGGGAAGAATCCTTGATATGCACATGGCGGATGTAAGCACCCAGATTGGTGATGGAAACCTGGCTGCTTTCGCCCTGCAGCTGATGGGTTTCGTGCATATCCCAAAGCGCTGCGAAATAATCGGAAGCGTAGCTGTCCAGCAAATCACGGAGCCTGGCGGTATCGGCATAAACGCCCATGGTTTCCATCAGGAGCACCGTTTTCTGAGCTTCTGCTTTGGGCAGTGCATAGGCGAGGATGGCGTGGACGGTTTCTTCACTGTAAGCAGCGGCATCCAGAACAGTGTGCAGCCGGACATAGGGTACCTTCAGCCGGGCGGCGGCTTCCAGGCAGGCATCAATTTCAGATTTGACAATCTCGGCCGTTTCGGGGTTGGCTACATCCATCGTGGCATTGATGCAGGGGATGGAAAGCTTACGATCAAAAAGAGCGCGATAGGTGGCGGCACCGGCATTTTTATCCGCCGGGCAGCTTTTTTCCGCCATGGCAGGAGCGAAAAGATTATGAATTTCAATGCCGTCGAAGGAAAGATCGGCGGCTGTATTTACAAATTCCTGCCAGGAAATATCATGCCAACCCTTGGTAGAAAATGAAAACTTCATACTTCTTTCTCCTCATAGACGATCTTGTTCAATGCACCAAGGTAAGCCCGGATGGCAGCGCCGATGATGTCGGTGGAAACGCCGCTGCCGGAATAGAGACGGCCGTCGTTGCGCAGCTTCACAATGGCACGGCCGATGGCTTCCTTGCCTTCGGTTACGGCATCAATGCGGAAATCTTCCAGTTCATAGTGCCGGCCGGTTACCTGTTCCATGGCCTTGAAAGCGGCATCGATGGGGCCATCCCCGGCAGAAATGCCGTCCAGATTTTCGCCGTCTTTGTTCAGGCGGATGGATGCAGTGGTGGTGATGATGTTGCCGGAATTGATCACATAGCTGTTTAGCTGGTAAGAAGCCGGCACCTGCATGGCACTGGCGGCGACGATGGCATCCAGTTCTTTGAGGGCCATGGGTTTATTGGCAGCCAGTACCTTGAATTCGTCATAGACCCGCTGCATATCGTCTTCTGCCAGTTCGTAGCCAAGCTTGCGTACGGCATCGGCAATCACGGCAATGGAATCGGCTGCATCGTAGGTGATGCCTTCGTCGGCATCGGCGGCAGTTACGGAATTTTCTTTGCCGGGGGTGTCCAGAAGGCAGTGGATGCGGTTCACGGTACGTTCCAGTTCCGTAATACGGGCAGTGGTGTACAGGCCGATGGATTCGCCACGGGATTTGAGAATGTGGCAGATGGTGGACAGCCGGGGGGCCTGATGGCCGACAAAGCAGGTCTTTACGCCGCAAACACCCAGGTTAAAGGCACGAATAGCGCAGGCACCGGCCAGTTCCATGCTGTCGTTGCAGGTAACCTTTACGAAAACATCCTTCATAGCAGGCGTTTTTTGATAAAGATTTTCAATGAAAGCGGCAAATTCTTCCGGCAGCATAACACCGGCGGTATCGCACAGGGTGATGCTGGTGGCGCCGTTTTCGATGGCAATGCTGATGGCTTTCACCAGAAAATCTTCTTCAGCCCGGGTGGCATCCTGGAAGGAAACCTCCACATCTGTGCAAAGAGCGGCGCAATAGGCAGCCTGTTCCTTGATGCATTCCAGCATCTGCGGTGGCTTTTTCCGGGCGATGTATTCCATCTGCACACTGGAAATGGGGGCATCAATGACCAGCCGCGGCCGTTTGGCTTTTTCCAGGGCGGCCCATGCAGCATCGGCTTCGTCTTTTGTAAGACCGGCAGGCTGGGAGAGGGTTGTATTGAGAATCACACTGCACAGGGTTTTGACAAAGATGCTGTCGGCTTTGCTGCCGGACAGGGCAGGTAATTCCAGCGCACTGATGTTCAGCTTATCCAATAGCTTGGCCAGCTCAATGCGTTCCTTAAAGCCCAGCAGCTTTTCTTCCGCTGCCCGCCGCAGTGTCATGTCCGTCATGCAGATTTTCTTCATCTCTGTTTCATCCTTTCAATGGATTTGGAAAAATAAAAGCCCTGCAGCCATCTTTGGCCGCAGGGACGATTTAACATGTATAAACCGTGGTACCACCCTGATTGCTGAAGGGGATCTTCAGCCACTCATTTGCCGTAACGGGGCAGCCGGAACGCCCTACTTTTGTTCAGGCACTCTGCTCGGATGGGAGACCGCTGATTCCTTCCTGTTTATCGGCTCGCAGCAACCGCCGACTCTCTGAAAACGGTGAGGAATGCGTAGCATCGTCATCGCATTTATTTGCAAAGGATAGCACGGAGAAGGCCATTTGTCAAGGGGGAAAGACACAAAAAAAGCGAAAACAGGAAAAAAACAAAACCGGCGAAAATATTGTCAAAAATGGGGTTGACAAAACGATTTGGCAGGCATAAAATAAGGACAATTGAATCAAAGGCTGTGACGAAGACGGCTAAGGATTGGATCCCACAGAGAGCCTGCGGCTGGTGGAAGCAGGCGGATGCAACCGGACGCTTATCCCTTCCGAGCCGGGAAGGCAAACGCCTGAAAGGCAAGTAGTTTTCTCCGTGATTGCTGCGTAAAGGCATAGCGCTTGTCAGAGCGTGAGGGGCACGGAAACGTGCAAATTGAGTGGTACCGCGAGTGTGCTTACACCCGTCTCAATGCAAATCATTGAGGCGGTTATTTTTTTTGAAAGAAAGGGAGGCATTCAGTATGGCAAGCACAATGGAAATGAAACTGGGCGAGGTGGCGCAGCGAATTCGCGAATTGCGCGGCATTCTGGGTATCTCTGTGGAAGAAGCAGCGGAAAAGACCGGCTTTTCCGTTGAAATGTATCAGGCGTATGAAAACGGGCAGGAAGATTTGCCTTTCTCCTTTATTCATAACTGCTCCCTGGCGTTTGACGTGGATATGATCGACCTGCTGGAAGGCCGTTCCGCCATGCTGCGTCACTATCAGGTGACCAGAAAAGGCGACGGTCAGACCACGGTAGACGATGACGGCATTCTCATCAGCAATCTGGCTTCTCAGTTCCGGGATAAGCTGGCTGAACCGTATTTCGTTCGTTATGAATACGATGAAAAGCTGCAGAATAAGCCTATTCATACCGATACCCACTCCGGGCAGGAATTTGACTATGTGCTGTCTGGTAAGCTGAAGGTGCAGGTGGGTGCCCATACGGAAGTGCTTTCTGCCGGGGATTCCATTCTGTACGATTCTGGCACGCCCCATGGCATGATTGCCGTAGGCGGCGGGGAATGCACGTTCCTGGCGGTGGTACTTTCCGGCGATGCGGAACTGAAGAAGGATCAGGCCCAGACCATCGCCCGGGCTATGAAGCGGGAAAAGCTGCTGGCGGAAAAATTCGTCAAGTGCACCGAAAACGAAAATGGCGAACTGGTAAAGATCGCCTTTGAAAATGCGGATCAGTACAATTTCGCCTTTGATACGGTGGATGAAATTGCCAAGGCTTACCCCGACAAGCTGGCCATGCTGCACATTGCGGAAGACGG
Source organism: Clostridia bacterium (assembly GCA_017434775.1). Classification (GTDB taxonomy): domain Bacteria; phylum Bacillota; class Clostridia; order Christensenellales; family Aristaeellaceae; genus RUG563. Next base: position 8,140 of record JAFSGG010000021.1, on the reverse strand, counting down.
AACCGAACGCCGCTTTACCTTTACGGATATGAAGCGCCTGTCCAACCAGACGGTGAACTATTTCCGTTCGCTGGGTATCAAAAAGGGCGATAAGGTGATGCTGGTACTGCGCCGCCGGTATCAGTTCTGGCTGTGTATGCTGGCGCTGCACAAGCTGGGTGCCGTGGCCATCCCGGCAACGGATCAGCTGCTGTCCCACGACTATGAATACCGCTTCCAGGCGGCCGGCGTGAAAGCAATTGTATGCACGGCTTCCGGCAAAGCCACGGCTGAGGTGGAAAAAGCGGAAGAAAAGGTGGGCGTACTGCCGGTGAAGGTGCTGGTGGGCGGCGAACGGGAAGGCTGGCGCAATTTTGACGCAGAATATTCTCTCTACTCCACCCACTATTACCGGGATGAAAATTCCCCCTGCGGCGATGATACGGCCCTGATGTTCTTTACTTCCGGCACCACGGGTTATCCCAAAATCGCTGAACATTCCTATAAATATGCCCTGGGCCACTTCATCACAGCCCGGTACTGGCACCAGTGTGAAAAGGATGGCTTGCATTTCACTATTTCCGATACCGGCTGGGGCAAGGCCTTGTGGGGTAAGTTCTACGGCCAGTGGTTGTGCGAAGGCGGCGTGTTCACTTATGACTTTAACCGCTTCGATGCCCATCAGATTTTGCCCATGTTTGCCAAATACGGCATCACCACCTTCTGTGCACCGCCCACCATGCTGCGCATGATGATCCGCGAAGATATCAGCATGTATGATTTCTCTTCCGTGCGGAACATCACCACCGCCGGCGAAGCACTGAACCCCGAAGTGTTCCGCATCTTTAAAGAAGCAACGGGCCACGAAATCATGGAAGGCTTCGGCCAGACCGAAACAACGCTCACCATTTGCAATCTGTATGGCGCGCAGGTGCGCCCCGGATCCATGGGCAAGCCCTCTCCCATGTACGATGTGCATGTGGTGGATCCTGACGGAAACGATGTGCCTGTTGGCGAAACCGGCGAAATTGCCATCAGCCTGAAGGATGGCGTTCCTTGCGGCTTGTTCAAGGGTTACTACCGGGATGCCGAAAAGACAGCGGAAGTGCTCCACGATGGTTTCTACCACACCGGCGATACAGCCTGGATGGACGAAGACGGTTATCTGTGGTATGTGGGCCGGGTGGACGACGTGATCAAGTCCAGCGGTTATCGCATTGGCCCGTTTGAAATTGAAAATGTGATCATGGAACTGCCCTATGTGCTGGAATGCGGCGTCTCCGCAGCGCCCGATCCCATTCGCGGTCAGGTGGTCAAGGCCAGCATTGTGCTGACCAAGGGCACCGAAGGCACGGAAGAGCTGAAGAAGGAAATTCAGACCTATGTAAAGACCCATACTGCACCTTACAAATATCCCCGCATTGTGGTGTTCCGGGATAGCCTGCCCAAGACCATTTCCGGCAAAATCCAGCGCAATAAACTGTAAAAAAACAATTTTATATATAGCATTCTTTTGAGAAGTATGTTATAATCATGGAAAGGCTGTGACGAAGAGGGCACAGGAATCCTTTCTCCAAAGAGAGGCGGCGTATGGTGAAAGCCGCTGGGAAGGGCCCTGAGGCTTGTAGCTTCTGAGCCGGAAGGAAGAAAGCGGTAACGCAAGTAGAACCTTCCCGTATGGCTGCGTGAAAGCATAACGCTTGTTGGAGCGTGAGGGACGCAAAGGGATTTGCGTAATTTGAGTGGTACCGCGGGTTATAACGCCCGTCTCAAAGAACAGTTTTTCTTTGGGACGGGCTTTTACTTCGTCCCCGGGGGAGGAAACATGGAGAAACAGATAACCGGATTGGATTTGACCATCATGGAGATGGCCAAACGTATCAAGGAACTGCGGCAGATTGAAGGCATTACGCCGCCTCAGATGGCTCAGAAAACGGGCATCAGCGTGGCAGAATATCTGGCTTGTGAAAGCGGCGAAAGGGATTTGAACTTTGCTTTCCTGTATCGCTGCGCTCAGGTGTTCGGCGTGGACGTGACGGACCTGATTCAGGGTTCCAGCCCCACCCTGACCACCTATGACCTGACCCGTGCAGGGGATGGCCAGCGCATTGAAAAAGCCAACGGCATGACTTATTACAACATGGCGGCCGCCTATAAAAACCGTATTGCCGAGCCTTTGTTTGTGAAGGCGGAATACGATGAAGCGGCCCAGCGGGAAGAAATTCCCCTGACCAGCCATGAAGGCCAGGAATTTGACCTGGTGCTGAAGGGCCGTCTGAAAGTGCAGATCGGCACCCATTATGAAATTCTGGGTCCTGGCGATACCATCTATTACGATTCCAATACCCCACATGGCTTGCTGGCCGTTGGCGGGGAAGACTGTGAATTTTACGCCATCGTCCTCAACCCTGCGGATTATATTGCCCATACCGGCACCCAGGTGGCAACGCCTGTGGCTGCCAAGCGGGAAAAGGACAATGAAAAGCGGGTCTGGGAAAACTTCATTGAGCCGGTTGAAAACGAGATCGGCGCATTGCAGGGCATTTCCTATAAGAATATTGACCGCTTCAATTTTGCCTTTGACGTGGTGGATGCCATTGCCGATAAAGACCCCGAAAAGACGGCACTGATGCACGTTTCGGAAAATGGGGAAGAGCGGCGCATCACTTTCAAGGAAGTAAAGCGCAAGTCCAATCAGGCCTGCAATTACTTCCGCTCCATCGGGATCAAGCGCGGCGATAAGGTAATGTTGATTCTCAAGCGGCATTACCAGTTCTGGTACATCATCAATGCCTTGCACAAGCTGGGCGCCGTGGTGATCCTGGCTCCCAACCAGCTGCTGAAAAAGGATATTGCCTATCGCTTCCAGGCGGCCGGGGTGAAAGCCATCGTGTGCACCGGTGACGGCGCTGTGGCGGCGGAAGCAGAAGCGGCTGCGCTGGAAAGCCCCACGGTGGAATACAAGATCATGGTGAACGGCGAAAGGGAAGGCTGGCGGAACTTTGACGAAGAACACCTGGCCTATTCCACCCATTATAACCGTCCCGAAGATGCTCCCGGCGGGGATGAGCTGATGCTGATGTTCTTCACCAGCGGCACCAGCGGCTATCCCAAGATTGCGGCGCATAACTATAAATACCCCCTGGGCCATTTCGTTACGGCCCGGTACTGGCATCAGGTGGACCCGGATGGGCTGCATTTCTCCATTTCGGATACCGGCTGGGCCAAGAGCATGTGGGGCAAATTGTACGGCCAGTGGCTGTGCGAAGCCGGCATTTTTGTCTATGACTTTGACCGCTTCCATGCGGATAAGATTCTGCCCCTGTTTGCAAAGCACAAGATCACCACTTTCTGTGCGCCGCCCACCATGCTGCGCATGATGATCAAGGAAGATCTTTCTCATTACGATTTGTCTTCCGTCAAACACATGACCACCGCCGGGGAAGCGCTGAACCCGGAAGTGTACCGTCGATTCCTGGAAGCCACCGGCCTTTCCATCATGGAAGGGTTTGGCCAGACGGAAGGTACGGTGCTGGTGGCTAATACCGTGGGCATGACGCCTCGGCTGGGTTCCATGGGTAAGCCGGTTGCTTCTTACGATATCGATATTTTCGACGCGGACGGAAAACCCTGTGCCGTGGGTGACAGCGGCGAAATCTGCATCCGGCTGGACAAGGGTCATCCCTGCGGCCTGGTGCAGGAATACTACGGAAACCAGGAAAAGACCGACGAAGTGTTCCGGGGCGGCCGCTATCACACCGGCGATGTGGCCTATAAGGATGAAGAAGGCTATTTCTGGTATGTGAGCCGCATCGACGACGTGATCAAGTCCAGCGGTTATCGCATCGGGCCGTTTGAAATTGAAAACGTGATTATGGAACTGCCTTATGTGCTGGAATGCGGCGTATCCGCAGAACCGGATCCCCTGCGCGGCCAGGTGGTGAAGGCAAGCATTGTGCTGACGAAAGGTACAGAAGGCACGGAAGAACTGAAGAAGGAAATCCAGAATTATGTGAAAACCCATACCGCGCCCTACAAATATCCCCGTATTGTGGTGTTCCGGGACAGCTTGCCCAAGACCGTTTCCGGCAAGATCCAGCGCAATCAGCTGTGACGGAGGAAAAGGGATATGGAAGCAAAGCGCGTGACCCTTTTCGCCGGTCACTATGGCAGCGGAAAGACCAACATTGCCGTGAACTTTGCCTTGCATCTGGCTGGGCAGGGGAAACAGGTAACGTTGGCGGATATGGACATCGTGAACCCCTATTACCGGGCCAAGGACTCTACGGCAGATATGGAAAAAGCCGGGGTAAAGATGATTGCATCGCCCTATGCCAATTCCAATGTGGACGTACCGGCCCTGCCCCAGGAAATGTACGCTGTAACGGAAGACAAGAGCCGTTATGCCGTGCTGGACGTTGGGGGCGACGACCGGGGCGCTCTGGCCCTCGGACGGTATGCGCCGGCCATCAAGGAAGAAAATAATTACCACATGATTTATGTGTTCAATGCGTCCCGGCCCCTGAGCCGGACGGCAGAAGCGGCGCTGGAGATCATGGGAGAAATTGAAACGGCAGGGGGCATTCCTTTTACGGCCATCGTGAACAATACCAACCTGGGCCGGGATACCACCTGGGAAACGGTCACTGCATCCCTGCAGGAAGCCGAAAAACTATCGCAGATCAGCGGCCTGCCGCTTCTGTTCACTTCGGTGAATGAAAGCGTGCTGCCGATCACAGAAAGGGAAAACGAACAGTATTTTCCCCTGAAACTACAGAAAACCATCTGGTAAAGGAGATGCAAACATGGCAAAGGTAACCTTCAAAAAAGACCTGTGCAAGGGCTGCGGCCTGTGCATCACGGCTTGCCCCAAGAAAATCATTGCCCTGAGCAAGGATGAAATCAACCAGAAGGGTCATCACCCGGCGGAAATCACCGACCAGGAAAAATGCATCGGCTGCGCATTCTGCGCCACCATGTGCCCTGACTGTGTGATCACGGTAGAAAAGTGAGGAGGGAGAAACAATGGCTGATAAGATTCTGATGAAAGGGAACGAAGCCCTGGCCGAAGCTGCCATCATGGCCGGCTGCCGTCATTACTTCGGCTATCCCATCACCCCCCAGACGGAAGTGGCTGCCTACATGGCCAAGCGCATGCCCAAGATTGGCGGCGTGTTCCTGCAGGCGGAAAGTGAAATTGCTGCGATCAATATGGTCATCGGTGCTGCCGCTGCCGGCAAGCGTGCCATGACGTCCTCTTCCAGCCCCGGGATTTCCCTGAAAAGTGAAGGCATTTCCTACATGGCTGGCTGTGACCTGCCTGCCCTGATCGTCAACGTACAGCGCGGCGGCCCCGGCCTGGGCGGCATTCAGCCCAGCCAGAGCGACTATTTCCAGGCTACCTGCGGCGGCGGTCACGGCGACTTCCACCTCTTGGTGCTGGCTCCCTCTTCCGTGCAGGAAATGGCCGATCTTGTGGCCAAGGGCTTTGACCTGGCTGAAAAGTATCGTATGCCCTGCATGCTGCTGGCTGACGGCACCATGGGCCAGATGATGGAACCTGTTTCTCTGGAAGAAGCCAAAGTGGAAGCTCACGATAAATCCTGGGCCCTTACCGGCACCAAGAATGAACGCAGGCCCAACATCATTAACTCTCTGGCGCTGCAGCCCAATGAACTGGAACAGTGGAATGAAGAGCGTTTCAAGCGCTACGAAATCGTGAAAGAAAACGAACAGATGGCTGAAAGCTATCTGATGGACGATGCGGAATACTGTGTAGTAGCATTCGGTATTGCTGCCCGTGTGAGCCAGAACGCCGTGGATGCCGCCCGTGCAAAGGGCATCAAGGTGGGCATGATCCGTCCCATCACCCTGTGGCCGTTCCCCGAAAAGGTGCTGAAAGCTGCGGCTGAAAAGTGCAAGGCTTTCCTCAGCGTGGAACTGAACATGGGCCAGATGATCAAGGACGTGAAGCTGGCCATCGATTGCAAGAAGCCGGTGGATCTGTGCTACCGCACCGGCGGCATGATCCCCAGCCCCGAAGAAGTACTCAGTGCCATTGAAAAAATGCAGAAGGAGGGCAAATAAGCCATGATCGTATTTGATAAACCCAAGGCTCTGACGGATGCACCCCTGCATTATTGCCCCGGCTGCACCCACGGTATCATCCACCGGCTGGTGGCTGAAGCCATTGATAACCTGAATATCGGCGGCGAAACCATTGGCGTTGCCAGCGTTGGCTGCAGCGTATTTACCTACAACTATTTCAACGTGGATATGGTACAGGCTGCCCATGGCCGTGCTCCGGCCGTTGCTACCGGCGTGAAGCGTGCCGATCCTTCCAAGATTGTATTCACCTATCAGGGCGACGGCGACCTGGCCTCCATTGGTATGGCGGAAACCGTGCATGCAGCTGCTCGCGGCGAAAATATCACCGTTATTTTCGTCAACAATGCTATTTACGGCATGACCGGCGGCCAGATGGCTCCCACATCTCTGCCCGGTCAGGTGACCCAGACCAGCCCCTACGGCCGCGACACCAACACCGTTGGTTTCCCCGTGAAGGTGTGCGAACTGCTTTCTACCCTGGACGGCGCCGGCTACATTGAACGCGTGGCTGTCAATAACGTCAAGAACGTGAAGAACGCCAAGAAGGCCATCGAAAAGGCTTTCCGCAATCAGGTGGAAGGCAAGGGCTTCAGCCTGATCGAAGTGGTTTCCACTTGCCCCACCAACTGGGGCAAAACGCCCCAGGGCGCCCTGGAATGGCTGGAAGAAAATATGCTGCCCTATTATCCCCTGGGCGTGTACAAGGATAAGTTTGCGAAGGAGGCAGCCAAATGAGCACCACTGAAGTATTGATCGCCGGTTTCGGCGGACAGGGCATCCTCTTTGCCGGTAAATTCCTGGCCTATGCTGCGCTGCTGCAGGGCCGCAATGTGAGCTGGCTGCCGTCCTATGGCCCCGAAATGCGCGGTGGCACGGCGAATTGCTCCATTATCCTTTCCGATGTACAGGTGGGTTCTCCCATTGTGTCCAAACCGGACATCCTGATTGCCATGAACCTGCCTTCCCTGGATAAGTACGAAAAAGAAGCCAAGCCCGGCGCTTCCATTTTCGTTGATTCTTCCCTGATCGGCCGCAAAGTGGAACGGGATGACGTGAATGTGTATTATATTCCTGCCACCCAAATGTCCACCGATAACGGATTGGAAACCCTGGCTAACATGATTTTGCTGGGTGCCGTGATCGATAAGACCCAGGTGATCCCGGAAGACATGATCCGCCCCGCTTTGGAAAAGGTGGTTTCCGCCCGTCACGCGTGGCTGTTGGAAAAGAACATTGAAGCCATGAACCTGGGCAAGAATTATAAGGAGTGATAAACATGCTGGATATTAAGATCACCCGGAATCAGAATCCCGCCAAAAAGCCGGAAGCCGGCCAGCCCCTGGGCTTTGGCAAAATTTTTACCGATCACATGTTTGTGATGAACTACACCGAAGGCCAGGGCTGGCATGACGCCCGCATTGTGCCTTACGAAAAAATCAGCCTGTATCCTTCTGCCATGGTATTCCACTATGGCCAGGAAATGTTTGAAGGCCTGAAGGCCTACAAGGGCGAAGACGGCAAGGCTTACCTGTTCCGTCCGGACATGAACGCCAAGCGCGCCAACGAAAGCAACGATCGTCTTTGCATTCCCCGGATCCCGGAAGAAGATTTCGTGCAGGCTGTGAAGGAACTGGTAAAAGTGGATCAGGACTGGATTCCCTCCGAACCCGGCACCAGCCTGTATGTGCGTCCCTTCGTGATCGCCACCGATGAATTCCTGGGCGTGGCTCCCAGCAAGACCTACCTGTTCATGATCATCCTGTCTCCCTCCGGTGCATACTATGCCAGCGGCCTGAACCCCGTGGGCATCTGGATCGAAGATGAATTCGTGCGTGCGGTTCGCGGCGGCATCGGCTTTGCCAAGACCGGCGGTAACTATGCTGCTTCCCTGATTGCTCAGGTGAAGGCTCACGATGCCGGCTTCAGCCAGGTGCTGTGGCTGGACGGTGTGGAACGCAAGTACATCGAAGAAGTGGGCGCCATGAACATCTTCTTCAAGATCGATGGCAGGATCGTCACCCCGGCTCTGTCCGGTTCCATCCTGCCCGGCATT
>JAFSGG010000020.1 GCA_017434775.1 Clostridia bacterium | reverse complement strand
TTCTGTATATCAAATACTGCAATCATTCCAATAACAGTATTTGTTTCTTTCAAGACAATCCCCCAGTCAAAATCTGGTGAAGGCTTCCTTTTCACCCAAGGACGGGGGTCAATGAACATTAATTCTGGATTTTTTTCACTCTTGCTGGCTTTTCGTCCCCAATAGGTATAAATTTCATCTCGCCCCAGCCATTCTTTCAAATCGGGTACATCTGCTTCGTTCAGCGTTCGAATAATAAGCCGATCCGTTTCAAGGACGGGTTTATTTATCTCGTAATCTTTTAGCATGGTTCCTCCATCGTATCATTGTATTCTATCTCTTCGACCCATTCAAGTTTATCGCTTTCATTCTATCACAGCAACACACGAAGTTGCAAGCAGGCCTGGCTTGCGGTCTCATTATTTGCATGATAGAAGGCGAAGGATAATTTCTTACATTCCATTATCTCAGCTGATCGGCTTCTTTTTTGTAAATGTGATGTATCCAATGGGGACGCAGGAGCAGTATCACAGAATATAGTCCGTGATGCAGTCGTACCATTCCACATAGGTTTCGCCGTTGATGAGGAGGCGGGGGCTATCCGGCAAAAGTTCCGTCCAGGGTTTGCCGTAGTGATCCTGGTGCCAGTCGTTGCGGTTATAGCGGCGCCAGAGGACAGTGCGGCCGTTTTTGTCCAGAAACTGTTCGGAAACCACACCGGAATTATAGGTTTCAATATCCATGACACAGACGGTATCATAGGTTTTGCCGCCGATTTCCACGGTGTAGCGGCCTACGATGTCCAGCAGGAAGGGCTTCTCTTTGCTTTCGATCACATTGCCTGTGCGGATGATATCCTCCTTTGGGGAAAGGTTTACTTCGTTGCCGCAGTTGTTTTCCCCAAAGCCCCAGTTGGGCATAAAGGCTTCTTCATCCAGAAAGGTGATGTAATTGCGGATATCCCCGTCTGTGCGCAGGGTGGCCAGATACCGGCAGTGGGTGTCGGTCAGCTGGGCTACAAAGGTGCGGTTGATTACTTCTTTTTTGTTGGAATAGCTGGCTTCCCGGGCGGTCAGTTCCACCCCTTCAATGCCGTGCACCATGGCGCGGCCGGTGACCTGCATATCGTACACATGGGTGCAGGTTTTGTCCGGCAGATCGTACATGGCCCAGGAAAGCTTTTCCCCAAGTTTCGGCACCAGGAACCAGCCCATCAGTTCTTCCCATTTGACGGAGAAAGGGGCGTCCTTGCTTTCGGTGATGGTGATGGGCGGCAGTTTGGCGGGCAGTTTTTTCATAACGGTTGTTCCTTCCTTTCCATAGGTGAGGGGTGAATAATGGGCCTTGAAATGCTGCCGGGCGGTGTGCAGCCGGCTTTTGACGGTGCCGATGGGAATGCCCAGCTGCTTTGCGATGGCATTTTGAGGCCATTCCAGCAGATAAAAATACCGCAGAATCTGCTGCTCTTTTTCCGGCAGGGCTTGCAGCACGTCCCGGACCGGGGAGGGGTCCGGCAGGCCGAAACGCCAATCGGCAGGCTCCGGAATGCTGTCCAGCGGCACAGAAGCCGGTTCCGCTTTCCGGAAATGATCGGCGCATTTTCGGCGGGCAATGGAAAGCAGCCAGGGCTTAAATGCATCAATGTTTTTCAGCTGATGAAAATGCCGATGGGCGGTGAAATACACATCCTGCAGAATATCTTCCGCATCCTGGGGCGAGGCACAGCGGTAATGCACATACCGCTCCGCCGCTTTTCTGTGCGTTTCCAGCAGGGTTTCAAAAGACGCCATGTGTTCACCTCCTTTTTCGTTTATGGAAACCGGTTTCATTGATATAGACGGAAAAAAGAAAGGGAAGGTTCATTTCTTGCAAAAAAGCTGCAAGAAAATTCTTGCAGCCTGGAAAATTTATGTGTCCTGCCGTACCAGTTCCCGAAGGGCAAGATTGCGGTAGGTAAGGTCGGTTCGTTTGGTGAAGCCCATCTTCTCCCAGAAGGCATTGCCATTTTCGTTGTGGGAAAATACCACCAGCGCCACCTTGCTGATGCCCTCTTTTTTCAGGGCGGCAAGGGCGGCTTCCACCAGCATTTTCCCCAGCCCCATCTTCCGGTAATCCGGATGCACGGCAGTGTGGTGAATGAAGCCCCGTCTGCCGTCGTGGCCGGAGAGGATCACCCCGGCGATCTGCCCCGCTTCTTCTGCCACAAAGCAGGTGGAAGGGTTTCGGTTCAGGTATTTTTCAATCCCTTCCCGGGAATCGTCCACGTCGTTGAGCCCCATGCCCTTGCAGGAAAGCCACAGGGCATAGACGGCCTCATAATCGGCAATGGTCATCCGGCGGATTTTCATCTTATATCTCCAGAGCCAGCATCACGGCGCCGTGGGCCGGCACGGTGAAATACTTGGTATCCGCCGGCACATCCTGCTGCTGCCAGATGCTGCGAATGGCCCGAATGGGCTTCTGGGTGATCAGACACCGGGGCAGTTTCACCGGCTGTTCTTCCTCGTTGGTGTTGAACAGCCCCACGAAAATGCGGCCGTCTTCGCCCTGGCTCATCCACACGATGTGGCCGTGTTCATCCTTAACCGGATGGGCACTGTGGCCGTGTTGATTGGCGTAGAGGGCATCGGCGTTGGTCAGCAGTGACAGGGTGAAATCATCGTTTTTCGTCATTTCCGCGCCGATCATCAGGGGAGAGCGCAGGATGCACCACAATGTCATCATGGTGTAGAGTTCGTCGTTGGTAAAATTGGTCCAGTTTTCCGGGCTGTAACACTGGCGCAGGGCACCGATGGGCAGCATATCCGCATCCGGCCAGTGACCGGGGCCGGAATGGATGCACCATTTTTCCGCCCGTTCAAACATGGCGTACAAAAGTTTCCATTCATCCCAGAAATCGTCGGTGATGCGCCACATATTGGCGTACTTTTGCAGATGCCGGGCTTGTTCCAAAGGCGCTGCTCCGGGGGAGAGGGACAATACAATATCCCGCCCGCAATTGCGGCAGGCAGCGGAAATCACTTCAATTTCCCGTGCGCAGTGGGGGTATTCCCGGGCGATATCGTCGCACTTTACATAGTCCACGCCCCAGGAGGCATACAGCCGGAAAATGCTGTCGTAATAGGCCCGGGCTTCGGGCAGGTCGGTCTTCAGGCCGTACATATCCGGGTTCCAGGCACAGATGGAATTGGGGTTGGCCACGTCTGCGCAGCCCTTGTCGCAGTTCAGGATGGGCAGATGGTTGTGGGCCGCCATCCGGGGCAGGCCGCGCATGATATGGATGCCGAATTTCAGCCCCAGGGAGTGAATATAATCCGCCAGGGGCTTGAAGCCGACGCCGCCTTTTGCGCTGGGGAAGCGGTTTTCGGCAGGCATCAGGCGGCCGTAAGCATCCATGCAAAGAGGCGCAAAGGGTTCGTAGGCATGGCTGGAGGCAGAGGGCTGATACCATTGAATATCCACCACCACGTATTCCCAGCCGTATTCTTTCAGGTATTTGGCCATGTATTCGGCGTTTTGGCGCACTTGCTGCTCATTTACGGCGGCACCGTAGCAATCCCAGCTGTTCCATCCCATGGGAGGACGAAGGGCGATTTTCTGTTTGCAAGGCATGGTATACACTCCTTATGTATGAAAATCCTGTTAGGTTCATTATACTAAGGAAGAATATAAATGGCAATCGGCTGGCAAAAATTTTCCTTGCCGGATAAGGAATTGGGTGTATAATGGAAGCAGAGAAAAAATGAAGAAGGTGTTTTTTATGCACAAACTGGCACTGGATTACTTGCAGAAATTATTGGCGATTCCCTCGCCTACCGGCTTTACGGACAAAGCGGCGGATTATCTGATGGAAACCCTGCAGGGCATGGGCTTCCAGCCCCGGAAGCAGCGCAAGGGCGGCGTCTATTGCGAATTGGGCGGTGAAGGCAGGGGCATTCTGCTTTCTGCCCATGTGGATACTCTGGGCGCCATGGTGCGCTCCATCAAGGGCAACGGCCGCATCCGCTACACCCACATCGGCGGCTGGGCGGACAGCACCGTGGAAACGGAAAACTGCCTGGTGCACACAAGGGATGGCAAAAGCTATTCCGGCACCGTGCAATCCACCAAAGCCAGCCAGCATGTGTTTGGCGATATGAATGGCGATACAAGAGGGGAAACCACCCTGGAAATCGTGCTGGACGAAGTGGTGAAGAGCCGGGAAGACGTGGAAAAGCTGGGCATTGAAACCGGTTGCTATATCTCCTGGGATCCCAGAACGCAGCTTACGGAAAGCGGCTTCCTCAAGAGCCGGCATCTGGATGATAAGGCCAGCGCCGGGATGCTGCTGGCACTGGCGCATCTGGTATCCGAAGGCATGCCCCTCAAGCGCCGGGTGGCTGTGATGTTCACGGTGTTTGAGGAAGTGGGCCACGGCGCATCCATGCAGCTGCCGGAGGGGATCGAAGATATGCTGGCGGTGGATATGGGCTGCGTGGGGGACGACCTTCAGTGCGACGAAACCATGGTGTCCATCTGTGTGAAGGATTCCGCCGGTCCCTATCATTATGGTTTTACCAGCGAATTGATCGCCCTGTGCAAGGAAAAGGGCATCCGCTATGCTGCGGACGTGTATCCCGGCTATTCTTCCGATACCGCCACGGCGCTGCGGGCTGGAAATGACTGCCGCTTTGCCCTGATCGGTACCGGTGTGTTTGCTTCCCACGGCTACGAACGCACCCATGTGCAGGGAATTGAAAATACCTGCCGGTTGATCCAGGCTGTGCTGGATGTATAAATCGGCGCAAAAAGTGCCAAAAACAACTGAAATGATGTAAAAATGGAAAGTATTGTCTTGACAACCATAGGCTAATGGCCTATAATCGATGTACTGAAATCATTTGTGTTTCATAAAACGGAGAGGAGATAATAATGATGAAGAACATGAACCGCATTCTTTTGCTGGTTGCCGCTCTGGTTCTGGCCATGAGCCTGTGCCTGGTTGCCCATGCTGAAGAAGAAGCCCCCGCTGAAGGTGCCAGCACCATCGCCTACATTTTCTGGCAGGATCAGGACTGGTGGCCTGCTGCCTGGGCAGAAGCCGATGATTATTGGACCCCCACGCCCGCTACCATTACCGGCGAAGGTTGGTACACGGTGAAGCTGGACGCCCATATGCCCAGCTGGTTCTATTCCGGCGGCAACACCAACATCGGCGCTCAGAAGTTTGCTGTGATCGTGCGTGACGGCCAGGACCTGTTCCCCGGCCTGTATATGCAGATTGTGGACATTCGCATTGACGGCGTGTCCTATCCCTGTGAAGCGGTGACCTACGGCCAGACTGGCTATGACAACATCAACGATCAGGAAGGCGGCAAGGTATACTGGGATGCCAATGATACCTACGGCCTGATCTGGGATCAGTACATGATCGACAATGGCGGCACCGTGGAAACCGGCGCCACCTGGGACAGCTCCGCTCAGGCCCAGAATTTCCAGGCCTTCGATGTGAGCGTGCTGCAGAATCCCAAGTCCATCGAAATTGATTTCTTCCTTTCTGCTCAGCAGGATGTGAAGCCCGAAGGCGGCCCTGCCCTGCGCGTGATGGGCGAAGGCCCCAAAACCGCCGGTGAAACCCTGACGGTTCTGGAAACCAAGCCCACCCCCGAAAACACCACCGATGTGAGCCTGTTCTATCTGGCCGGCGGCTGGTGGCCTGTAACCGATGGTCAGCTGGGTGTTTCTCATCCCACCACCATTCTGGGTGAAGGCGAATACACCATCACTTCCAACTTTGTGGATCAGGGCGGCTGGGTTCCCTCCGGTAACGGCGCCATGAAGCTGCTGCTGGTTGTGAATGATGGTAAAGATGGCGAAGGCACCATCATGGACGGCATGTACCTGGGTGTGACCGACATTCGCGTCAACGGTACCTCCATTGATTTCGGCACTCCTGCCTACGGCCCCACCGGCTATGATGCTGACCATAACGGCTATAAGATTTTTGACTCTAACGACGGCTACTCCATTCTCTATGATAGCTGGATGGCTGAAAACCAGACGGAACTGCCCTGGGGCCACGAAACCTGGGATGGCAGCGCCGGCGATCTCTCTCCCGTGAACCCCGACGATCTGAAAAATGTAAACAAGATCGAAGTGGACATCATCGTTACCGGTACCCAGGGTGAACTGCCCAAGGAACCCGATTATGATTTCACCTACTATCCCAGCAATACCATGGGCGTGGCCGGCTACAGCCTGCGTGACGACCTGGGCATTGGCAGCAAGTGGTACAATGTGGTGCCCGTGAAGCTGACCGAAAACGGCATCTATAAGATTCCGTTGGTGGCCTCCAATATGTATGTGATCGGCGATGCCATCGTGACCGTTTCCGGCGACGATGTGACCGTCACCTACGAAACTGTGCATGCTACCCCCGGCAGCCTGAACATCACCAGCGAATGCGTCAAGTGGTTCAAGAGCACCGATGAAATCACCGAAGACTTCATCAACAATCCCACCAGCGATATCGCTTTCGGCGATACCGTCAGCAAGTCCGAACTGGGCGATGTGGCCTATCTGTTCATCTGCAACGGCGTGGACTACCGTCTGCCCATCACCGATAACGGCACCTTCCTGGCTCCCTACAATCATCGTCACCTGACCTGGCAGAACTACCGCACCGGTCTGGATGCCCTGGTTGCTGAATAATCGGTTAGAATAACGGCTGAATCCTGTTGGAGGAAGCAAGGGTAAAATAAACAAAGGAACCTGTCATATGGCAGGTTCCTTTTCATATGGTTCAGGAAACGACCGGGCGCAATGCCGGAAAAGGGAAGGAAGATACAAAAAGGAACGTTGCACCTGAGCGCAGGGTACAGATGGCAGAATTTCTTCTGTGTTTTTCCCATAAAACAGCCGCCGGAGCGACCGGCGGCTGCGAATATTTCATTTCAGAAAGATGAGTGATGGGGCTTAATCAAAGAAAGTGGGCAGAGCCATGTACATGATCAGCTCCACGGATTTGGGGCTGTGGCCACCGCTGCACTGGGTGTAGTAGAGGTTGCCGTCCCGGAAGTTTTCGCAGTATACAAAGGTGTCCGGGATTTCTTTCATGGCTTCGATCTGGGCAGTCAGGCCCTTGTAGCCCACATCGCCTTCGCCGCCGCAGCCGGCATAGATGAAGAAATCGTCCTTGGTGTAGCCGGCAGCAGCCACCTTCTGGGCCAGCATGACCGCCATGGAGCCTGCATCATCGCCGAAGCTGATGCCGCCGCAGCAGGGCATATAGTAGGCAATCTGGTCCAGGCTGTTCTGGAACACATTCCAGGTGCACAAAGAGCCCATGGAGAAACCGCCGAATGCACGGTGGGTACGGGAAGCGTGGATACCTTCGGGGGTCACGTCGGTTGCATAGGTGTTGTAGCTGCTTTCAAAAGCAGGGATCAGGTAATTGTTCAGCTCGTAGGAGAAATTGGCGGCGCACCAGAATTCATCCAGTTCGGGGATCATGTAGGTGGGGCATACGATGAACATGGGTTCGATGCGGCCTTTTTCAATCATGGCATCCAGCACAAACATCATGGTGGAGAAGCCGCCGGGGTTGCCCAGCAGCGTGGTGTAGCCGCCGCCGTGGCCGTGCATCAGATACAGCACATTGTAGCGGGTTTCCGTATCTTCAGGATCGTAACCATAGGGCACATAGACCACGGCCCCCTTGTTGTATTCCCGGCCGTCTTCTGTCTTGGCATCATAGCGGAACAGGACGGTCTTGCCGCGCTGCGTGACCCCGGTGATGTAGCTGGGATCCATTTCAACAAAGGTATTGTCCGGGAAATCCGTTTTGCGTGTGCTTTCTTCGGCGTGAGCGAAGCAACTCATCAGCAGCACAGCCGCCAGCAGGAGAGCAAACAGTTTCTTCATTTTCTTCATTCCTTTCCTCCGTGTGATAACGGTATCTTGCTACCTCTTAGTATACACGACAGAATGGCGGATGGCAACGGCAATTCCGTTTAGGATGTGGGACAACAATATGCAAAAACACATCCGCCCCTGAAAAGGCGGATGTGCTCTGTTTTTTGCGATTGTTTCCAAGATGGGATCAGCCGATGTATTCCTTACCACCCATGTACATGCGCAAGGCTTCCGGGATGCGCACCCGGCCGTCTGCCTGCAGGTTGTTTTCCAGGAAGGCGATCAGCATCCGGGGCGGAGCTACTACGGTGTTATTGAGGGTGTGGGCAAAGTACTTTTTGCCGTCTTCACCCTTCACGCGGATCTGCAGGCGGCGGGCCTGAGCATCGCCCAGGTTGGAGCAGCTGCCCACTTCGAAGTATTTCTGCTGGCGGGGGCTCCAGGCTTCCACGTCGATGGATTTGACTTTCAGGTCCGCCAGGTCGCCGGAGCAGCATTCCAGGGTGCGGACGGGAATATCCAGGGTGCGGAAGAAATCCACGCTGTTCTGCCAGAGCTTGTTGAACCAGTCGGGGCTTTCTTCAGGCTTGCACACCACGATCATTTCCTGCTTTTCGAACTGATGGATGCGGTACACGCCGCGCTCTTCAATGCCGTGGGCGCCCACTTCCTTGCGGAAGCAGGGGGAATAGCTGGTGAGGGTCTGGGGCAGCTGGTTTTCCGTCAGAATGGTATCGATGAATTTACCGATCATGGAATGTTCGGACGTACCGATGAGGTAGAGATCTTCGCCTTCGATCTTGTACATCATATTTTCCATTTCAGCAAAGCTCATCACGCCCGTCACCACATTGCCGTGGATCATGTAGGGGGGGATGCAGTAGGTGAAGCCCCGGTCGATCATGAAATCACGGGCATAGGAAAGGATGGCGCTGTGAAGCCTTGCCACGTCTCCCATCAGGTAATAGAAGCCGTTGCCGCTGGTCTTGCGGGCACTATCCAGATCAATGCCGGAAAGGCGCTCCATGATGTCCACATGGTAGGGCACTTCGTATTCGGGCACCACGGGCTCGCCATAGCGCTGAACTTCCACGTTTTCGGAATCATCCTTGCCGATGGGCACGGTGGGATCGATGATGTTGGGGATCACCAGCATCCGCTTGCGCACTTCTTCCTGCAGTTCTTCTTCCAGTTTTTCCGTGGCAGCCAGTTCATCCGCCATGGCGTTCACTTTCTGCTTCATTTCTTCGGCTTCGTCCCTCAGACCCTTGGCCATCAGGCCGCCGATTTGCTTGGAGATCACTTTGCGCTGGTTGCGCAGGCCGTCGGCTTTCTGGATGGCGGCGCGGTACTGCTTATCCAGTTCCAGCACTTCGTCTACCAGCACCAGTTTCTGGTCCTGGAACTTCTTTTTGATGTTTTCCTTCACGATGTCAGGATTGTTGCGGACAAAATTCATATCCAGCATGGGGCATATTCCTCCTTCAAAAATGGCAATAAAAAAACCGCCCTTATTCCTCAGGGACGGATCAATCCGCGGTGCCACCCCGATTGGTTTGCCTGTTCGGCAAGCCCTCTCGTATCCGCTGTAAGGGGCGAAACCCCGGCCGTTCCTCACGGCCCGCTCCCGGGTGGAAAGCAAAGGGTGCGGCTGCCTTGCACCGGCCGGCAGCTCTCTGAAAGCGCAGAGACCTTCACATGTTCCCGTTCCATGCGGTATGGGGGTATTATAGCTTATTTATCCGGGAATTGCAAGAGGAAATGGAGGAAAAATGCCGGCCTTTCGGCCGCCTGTACTGGACTTTTTGGCCATTGTGTGGTAAGGTAGAATATAATGGCGAAAGGGTGGGAAAAGGCATGATTGCTTTTGCGCAGATAGCCAGCACATTGCAGCCCTGGCTGGGGAATGATTTGCTGCGCTGCATGGATGATACCCTGCGGGATATCCATGTGCATCTGTGCGGCTATTCCACCCGGCATGACCCGGCGGAGTCCATGGAATGGATTGACCGGAAACTGTTTTTTGCCATTAAAGAAGCGACGGACAGCCGGTTTCTGATGCAGCTGCCGGATAATACCTGGGTGCGCATCCGGCTGGAGGATATTGCCGCCATGGCGGATGAAGTGATGTATCTTCTGTTTGATACATTCCCGGCAGATCATTGGCACAAGGAATTTTTGCAGGCCTTTTCCCTGCGGGCGTCCAGCCTGTCGGCCCTTCGGGTATTGTATACCAAAATGGCGCATCTGCAAACGGAAGAAGAATTATTTGCCATTGCCCGGGTGATCCGGGAGTGCTACCCGGCGTTCCGGTGGCGCCAATGGCTGTATGTGTGAATAAAGAAGGTATTGTAAATTGGGTAAAATGATTTGTGTGGCCAATCAGAAAGGCGGCGTGGGGAAGACCACCACGGCGGTGAATCTGGCGGCGGCTTTAGCGGAAAACGGGAAAAATGTATTGCTGGTGGATCTGGATCCCCAGGGCAATGCTTCCAGCGGCCTGGGTGTGAAAGCCGGAAAAAAAACCATTTATGAAGTGCTGCTGTCCCAGTGCACGGTAGAAAGTGTGTTGGCGCCCACCAAACAAAAGGGCCTGTTTGTGGCGCCGGCGGATATCCGTCTGGCCGGTGCGGAACTGGAACTGGCCGCCATGGACAGAAGAGAATACCGGGTGCGGGCAGCGCTGGAACCGGTGCGGAACCGCTTCGATTTTATTGTGGTGGACTGCCCGCCCTCTCTTGGCATGCTCACCATCAATGCCCTGACGGCTGCCCAGTCCGTGCTGATTCCCATTCAGTGCGAATACTATGCCCTGGAAGGGGTCACTGCCCTGATGAACACGGTGCAAAGGGTGAAAAAAGGCCTGAACCCGGCACTGGAAATAGAAGGCGTGCTGCTGACCATGCTGGACGGGCGCACAAACCTTGGCCTGCAGGTGGTGCAGGAAGTGAAAAAGCATTTCAAGGGTAAGGTGTTTGCCACCACCATTCCCCGGAATGTGCGCCTGGGGGAAGCGCCAAGCTTTGGCCTGCCCATTCACCTTTATGATAAACGTTCCACCGGCGCAGAGGCCTATCTGTCCCTCAGCCGGGAAGTGATTGCCCGCAACCGGGGCTGAAATACGGAGGAAATATGAAAGCAAAGAAAAGTGCCCTGGGCCGGGGGCTGGATGCCCTGCTGCCCGATGTGGAAGAGAATAACAGCGGCGTCCGGGAAATAAGCATTCTGGAAATTGACCGCAATCCCGATCAACCCCGGCGCATCTTCGATGAAGAAGCACTGCAGAGCCTGGCGGATTCCATCCGGGAAGCCGGCATTCTGCAGCCGCTGCTGGTGGTGGAAGAAGAGGGACGTTACCGCATCGTGGCCGGTGAACGCCGCTTCCGGGCTGCAAGGCTGGCCGGGCTTGCCACGGTTCCCTGCATTGTGCGCACCTTCAGCCAGCAGGAGCAGATGGAAGCCGCGCTGATTGAAAACATCCAGCGGGAAGACCTGAACGCCATTGAAGAGGCCAAGGCGATTCGTCAGTTAATGGAAAACTGCGGCTATACCCAGGAACAGGCGGCTGGCCGTCTGGGGAAGAGCCGGCCTGCGGTGGCCAATCTGCTGCGGCTTTTAAACCTGCCGGAAGAAGTGCAGCAGATGGTGGTGGACGGGCAGCTGTCCGCCGGGCATGCCAGAGTATTGGCCGGGGTCAGCGGTGAACATATGCAATTGGCGCTGGCGGAAAAGGTGATCCGGGAAGGCCTCAGTGTGCGTGTGCTGGAAAAACTGGCAGCCATGCCTGCCATGCCGGTGAAGGATGCCCCTAAACCCAAAGTCCTGCCCCTGGAACTGCAGGATATGGAAAACAGGCTGCGGGATGCCTTTGGGGTGCGTGCCCAGATCAAGGGCGGCCGCATGAAGGGTAAGATCATTCTGGAATACTGTAACGAAGATGAACTGGAACAATTGTACCAGTGCATGGAAATGCTGGAAAACCGATAAACACAAAGGCGGCTTCGGCTGCCTTTTTTAGGAGACAGGTATGAAAACATACGATGCGATCCTGGTGCTGGGGCTGAAACTGAAGGCGGATGGCAAGCCGGAACAGGCGCTGCTGGACCGGGTGGTGCTGGCAGCAAAGCTGTATCAGGAAGGCCTGGCTGAATGGATCATTCCCTGCGGCGGCCAGACGGAAAACACCCCGGTAACGGAAGCCAAAGTGATGACGGATACGCTGGTGAATCTTGGCATACCGCAGGAACATATTCATCAGGAGGATCAATCTCTCTACACGGTGGAAAATATCCGCAATGCCAAAGCCATTTTGCAGGGACTGGGTATTCAAAAGCCCCGGGTGATTCTGGTGACCAGCGATTACCACGCTTTCCGGGCGGCTTACATGGCCCGCTCCATGGGCCTGAAAGTGAAAAGCAAGCCCAGCAAAACGCCGAGCGACGCCCTGAAAAAGCAGCGGCGGAAAATGGAATTTTTCTATTTTATCAATTACACTATGGGCTGGGAAACCGGCAAACGCAAGCGCCCGGCCTGGTACGATAAGGGCGTCAAATGGCTGCAGAAATAAGAAAAAATGAAAAAAAGAACCCTTATCAGATTATGCCGATAGAAAAAAAGCGTGTACTGCTGCGAAGCGGTACACGCATTTTTTTATTGCGCACTCACATATTTGCGCATGTGAATGAGGGCATTCTTTTCCAATCTTGAAACCTGTGCCTGGGAAATGCCGATTTCCCCGGCCACTTCCATTTGTGTGCGGCCTTCAAAGAAACGCATGCGCAGGATGCGCTTTTCCCGGTCGTTGAGATGCTGCAAAGCTTCCTTGATGGCGATTTTTTCGATCCAGTCGTTATCCGCTGTTTTTTCATCCTTTACCTGATCCATGATGTAAATGGCGTCGCCGCCGTCGTTGTACACCGGTTCAAACAGCGAAACAGGATCCTGAATGGCTTCCAGAGCAAAAAGCACGTCTTCCCGTGCCATGCCCAGCTCTTTGGCCATTTCTTCCACGGTGGGTTCCCGGTGCATCTGGGCTGCCAGCCGGTCTCTGGCCTGCAGGGCTTTGTAGGCCGTATCCCTGAGGGAACGGGATACCCGGATGGGATTGTTATCCCGCAGATACCGGCGAATTTCCCCGATGATCATGGGCACCGCATAGGTGGAAAAGCGCACATTCTGGCTCACGTCAAAATTGTCCAGCGCCTTGATCAGCCCGATGCAGCCCACCTGAAACAGATCATCCACATTTTCACCCCGGTTATTGAAACGCTGCACTACGCTCAGCACCAGCCGCAGATTGCCCCGGATGAATTCTTCCCGGGCTGCTTTATCTCCTCCGTGTACCAGGGGGAATAATTCCCGCATGCGTTCATTGGTAAGCACCGGCAGGGTGGATGTATCCACACCGCAGATTTCCACTTTGCTTGTTGCCATACATTTCATCCTCCGTCATTTTCAGTATGGTACCGGCGGATGAAAATTATGCAGGGCGGATGGAATTATTTCTCTACACGGTTTCGGTATACACAGCTTTTGACAAGGAAACCCAGGGATGATATACTGATAAAAAAGAAGCGAAAGGAAATGACGGTGATGAACAAAATAGCCTTTTGTGCCAATCCGGATACCAATTATGTGTATCATATGCTGTCGGTTTCCCGGTGCGGTTACGATAATGCATATGGAGAGAAGTACCGCAGCCGCTATCCGGTGGAAGATTTGCAGACGATCAAGCAATACGAACGTGAACTTACCGTTTCCGGCGGCGAGCATTGCGGCAGCTGGTATCACTTGATGGTGATTATACCAGCCCGGGGAGAACAGAAGGCCGATGATTTTTACGGTTATTTGCTGGAGTGCGTCCGCACCGGGGAGGTGCCGGAAGAATGGGTTCCCCATGCAGAAGGGATTGCGGCTGTTGCCCGGGTGATGGTAAAGTATTATGCGGACTATGTACAAAACATCTGGCCGATTGAAAGGGAAAAAATCGAGGCCCATTATCCGGCGGTGCAGCGCTTGTTTGAGGAAAGAGGCTTTACCGACCGGGCGGAAGCGTGCGTGGGCTGCACATTACCGGTGGAACAGTTTCAATGTATGCTGGTCACCAGTATTGCCAAAGGCCCGGAAGCCATTGATATTTCTCCCGGCCAGGATGTGTTCGGCATTGAACGCACGGCAGAAGATGCCTTTTACTTCATCGGCCACGAATTCATCATTTATCTTCTGAAGGAAGCACTGAAAGAAGAAGATGCCTTTATGCGCTTGGAAACCTGGATGGTAACGGAAAGCCTGGCGGAATATTACCTGAAAAAAGTGCTGGGGAATACACGCTTATTCAAAGACCAGCAATCCTATGTGGCGTTCTGGGAAAGCCTGCCCGGCCATGAAGAAATGACCGCCGTGCAGCTGTACCGGCTGGGATGGGAGAAGCGTTCGTTCGGTTGAACGGGCGGCAAGGGTATCCTGTAAAAAATGAAAAAGAAAACGAGCTCTGCTTTTGTGCAGCGGCTCGTTTTGCATATTATAAGCCTTTGCCCAAAGATTCCGGATTGTTTAACACATTGCTGCCAAAACATGAAATGGTAGCAGGAAATATGGTATTGCTGCCAGAAAGGCGGTGCATTTTCATCGGATGATGCACAAAGGGCCTGCCTGTGCCATACAATGAAAATGTGCCGTCCTCAACCATCCGCCCGTGCATACAGCAGATGATCGGAACCCATGCTGATGGAGCGCAGGGAAAGTGGCAGGTTTTGTTTGGTAAATTGGTTTATTCCCGTTGCGGATTGCGTTTGTGCGGCATACAAAAAATCATTAAGGTGGAATTTCTGTGAAGAATGATTTTTATCCCTGGAACAGAAATGACAGGGCAGAATGGAAAGAAAATGCCGGATGGGATCAAGGCTTCCAAGAGCAGCGCCCATGCTGTATGGATAATTCCCCGTGGCCTTATGAGCCTGTTGATCGGTGCGATGTTCCGGATCATCAGGAACAGCCATGCGCAACCTGCGCATGCGGTTCCGTTTGCAGGCCTTGTCCGCCCGGCCCCCGCGGTCCTGTCGGCCCGCAAGGTCCTGTTGGGGAAACCGGTCCTCGTGGGTTTGTTGGGCCTCGGGGACCGGCGGGTGTAGCAGGCCCAGCCGGTCCTCAGGGTGCTGCTGGCCCGCAAGGCCCCATTGGCCCCCAAGGCCCCGTAGGTGAAACAGGCCCCGCTGGTCCGCAAGGTCCTGCCGGTGAAACAGGTCCTGTCGGTCCTCAGGGTCCCATTGGTGAAACAGGTCCCGTTGGTCCTCAGGGTCCCGTTGGTGAAACCGGTCCTGTAGGTCCCCAGGGTCCCGTCGGTGAAACAGGTCCCGTCGGTCCCCAAGGTCCCATTGGTGAAACAGGTCCCGTTGGTCCTCAGGGTCCCGTTGGTGAAACCGGTCC
>JAFSGG010000103.1 GCA_017434775.1 Clostridia bacterium | reverse complement strand
CAAAAGCCCTACGGCACCATCCACCGCATTGCCTCTGACGGCACGGTGAAGGGCATGGTGACGCTGGCCCGGGATTTTGGCCGGCAGTTCATCGATGAAATCCGGGTGGACACCCACCACGATAACCACACCATGCAGCATGTGGTGCAAAAGAACGGCTTTTGCCGCTGCGGCATCATCTATCTGGAAAACGGCGATCCCCGAATTGCCTATCAATGGTCAAAGGATAATGCACATGAAAACAGCTGATTTTTATTATGATCTGCCGGAGAGGCTCATTGCCCAAACCCCGGCCCAGCCCCGGGACGCCGCCCGGATGATGGTGATCCACCGGGACAGCGGCCTGCATGAAGATAAAATTTTCCGGGATCTGCCGGAGTATCTCCGCCCCGGGGATGTGATGGTGATCAACCACACCAAAGTGCTGCCGGCCCGCTTGCTGGGGGTAAAGGAAGATACCGCGGTGCCGGTGGAAGTGCTGCTGCTTCAGCGAAAGGATAAAGATAACTGGGAAACCCTGGTGCGCCCGGGCCGCCGGCTGAAAAAAGGCGTCACGGTATCCTTCGGGGATGGCCTGCTTCGGGCAGAAATTGGGGAAACCACCGCCGCCGGAGGCCGGGTGGTGAAATTCCTGTATGAAGGCGTGTTTGAGGAACTGCTGGACCGTTTGGGCGAAATGCCCCTGCCCCCCTATATCCACGAAAAACTGGATGACCCCACCCAATACCAAACCATCTATGCCAAGGAACAGGGCAGCGCCGCCGCCCCCACCGCCGGGCTGCACTTCACCGAAGAAGTGATGCAGCGCATCCGGGAGATGGGGGTGGAAATCGTGCCGGTATTGCTCCATGTGGGGCTTGGCACTTTCCGCCCGGTGAAGGTGGAGGATGTGAGCCAGCATGTGATGCATTCCGAATACTGGCAGGTGACGGAAGAAGCAGCGGAAAAAATTAACGCTGCCCGGAAACGGGGCGGCCGCATTGTGTGCATCGGCACCACCTCCGTGCGCACGTTGGAAACCGCTGCCGATGAAAACGGCATCGTGCACCCCGGCATGGGCATGACCAATATTTTCATCACTCCCGGGGTGAAACTGAAGGCCACGGATGTTTTGCTTACCAATTTCCATCTGCCGGAAAGCACGCTTTTGATGCTGGTATCCGCCCTGATGGGCAAGGAAGAGGCGCTTTCCGCCTATAAAGAAGCGGTGGAAAAGGAATACCGTTTCTTCTCCTTCGGCGATTGCATGCTGATTCTCTAAGCACTTTTTCTTACTTTTTATCACTTTTCCGTACTTTTTTCGTATTTCTGCCCAAAATTGCTGGAAACCTTTGAAAAATCAAGAAAAATAGCTTGCGTTTCTTGCAAAAAGGGCATATAATGACGGCGGTTGGCAAAATCGGGTCTGTGGTTGCAAGCCGATGCCAGTCGCAGGCAAAACGGTCCACGTAAGCCGGGCAAAGCCCCGGTGAGCATGGTGCGGTCTAGATGTAAGCCCGGCCGTGTTTGAACACGAGAGGACGGCGTGAGGGCGATAATTCGCAGAGCAATGTCCCAGCCGGCGAGTGTGGGGTCAAAAACCAGGTCAGCCGACGCTAACCAACATATTAATCAGGGGGAAAACAAAATGTATCAGGACAAAACGCTGGTGTGCCGTGACTGTGGCAAGGAATTCGTCTTCACGGCTGGTGAACAGGAATTCTACGCCGAAAAGGGTTTCCAGAATGAACCCACCCGTTGCCGCGAATGCCGTCAGGCTCGCAAGGCTACCCGTAACAACGGCAATGCCCCGCGTGAAATGCATGACGCCGTGTGCGCCAATTGCGGCGCCGAAACCAAGGTGCCTTTCCTGCCCAGGGAAGACCGCCCTGTATATTGCAGCGAATGCTTCGCCGCTATGCAGCGTCAATAAGCAACGAAAGAGTCCCGCTTTTATGCGGGGCTTTTTTGTTTGCTGTTTTCTTGTTTTTCTTGCTCCATCCATGGAATCATGGTATAATTTATTGATATCCTCTGGAAAGGAAGGCGTTCCATGCTTCGCATTGCCAACATTAAACTCCCCCTCTCCGGCACACCGGAAGATGCCCTGCAGCAGATCATCAAAAAGCTACGCATTTCCCGGGAAACCGTGCTTTCTTTCCATATCAGCAAAAAGAGCGTAGATGCCCGGGATAAGGGCGACGTGCATTTTGTGGTAAGTTTGGATATCAAAGTGAAGGATGAGCAAAAACTCCTAAAATCCCTGAAGCCCGGCATCGCCACCCTTTTGCCTCCAGCCCCTTCCTTCCCCCGCGCAACCGCTCCCAATGGTATGCGGCCGGTGATTGCAGGCTTTGGCCCCGGCGGCCTCTTTGCCGCCCTGACGCTGGCCCGAAACGGACTGAAACCCATCGTACTGGAACGGGGCGAAAAGGTGGAAAACAGAGCCCGGACGGTGGATCTTTTTTCATCCACCGGTGAATTAAATACCGAAAGCAATATCCAGTTTGGTGAAGGCGGAGCGGGCGCCTTTTCCGACGGCAAGCTCACCACCGGCATCAAGGATAAGCGCTGTCAACTGATCCTGCAGGAATTATTTGCCCACGGCGCGCCGGAAGAAATCCTGTACCTGGCTCACCCCCATATCGGCACGGATAAGCTGCCCCAGGTGGTAGCCAATATCCGCAAAGAGATTATCGAACTGGGCGGCGAAGTGCATTTCGGTGCACGCCTTTCCGGCATTCAGGTGACGAAAAATCAGCTTACCTGTGTGGAATATATGCAAAACGGCGAAAAAAAAGAAATCGCCACCGATGCCCTGATCGTCGCTATCGGCCACAGCGCAGCCGATACCCAGCAAATGCTCTACCGCAGCGGCGTCAATATGATCCAGAAGCCCTTCTCCGTGGGCGTGCGCATTGAACATCCCCAGTCTCTTATCAACCAGTCTCAGTACGGCAAAGCTGCTCGGCATCCGGCACTTGGTGCAGCTGAATATCACCTGTCCTATAAACTGAAAGACGGTCGAGGTGCATACACCTTCTGCATGTGCCCCGGTGGTACGGTAGTGCCTGCCGCCAGCCGGGAAAACGCGCTGTGCGTGAACGGCATGAGTCCTTTCGCCAGGGATGGCCAGAATGCCAATGCCGCCCTGCTGATTGATGTACACACGGAAGACTTCGGGGACGATCATCCCCTTGCCGGTTATGTGCTGCAACGCATGTGGGAAGAAAAGGCGTTCCGTGCCGGCGGCAGCAATTATCACGCCCCGGTACAGCTGTGCGGCGATTTTCTGGCCGGTAAGGAAACGAAGCAGCTGGGCTCCGTCACCCCCACCTATCGTCCCGGTATCACCTGCGCCGATCTGCAGGCTGTGCTGCCTTCGTTCGCCGTCAACGGCCTGCGGGAAGCCCTTCCCGTTTTCGATCGCCGCCTGAAGGGTTTTGCCCTGCCGGATGCGGTGATGACCGCTGTGGAAAGCCGATCTTCCTGCCCGGTGCGTCTGCCCCGGGATGAGCGGTTTGAAAGCAATATACAGGGCATTTTTCCCTGCGGTGAAGGCGCCGGTTACGCCGGCGGCATTATGAGCGCCGCGGCGGACGGCATGCGGGTAGCAGAAGCCCTGATGAAAAAACGGGGCATGATGGAGGAATAATAATGCGTTGTGTGATTCAAAGAGTATCCGAAGCGTATGTGACGGTGGACGGCCAGGAAACCGGCCGCATCGAAAAGGGCCTGTGCGCCCTCATCGGCGTGGAAAAGGGCGATACGGAAAAGGACGCCTTGTATCTGGCCGGCAAAATTGCCAAACTGCGCATTTTTGAAGATGAAAACGAAAAGATGAATCTGTCCGTAACGCAAGTAGGCGGCAAAGTGCTGGCTGTCAGCCAGTTCACCCTGCTCGGCGATGCCCGAGGCCAGAACCGCCCCGGCTTCACCCAGGCAGAACTGCCTGAACCGGCTAATAAACTGTATGAACTTTGCTGCGCCGAGCTGCGCAAAATGAATGTGCCGGTGGAAAACGGGATTTTCCGCACCCACATGATGGTGCACCTCATCAACGACGGCCCCGTCACCATCCTGCTGGACAGCAAAAAAACGTTTTAAGAGGTTATTATGGATATTATTACTTTGCCCGTGGGTACTCTGGAAACCAATTGTTATATTGTTTCCCTGCCGGATCGCAACGACTGCATCGTTATCGATCCCGGTGACGAATATGAAAAAATCCTGGCTGCTGCTAACGGTAAAGAAATCACCGCCGTTCTGCTCACTCACGGCCACTATGATCATACCGGTGCATTGAGCCTTTTTTCCTGCCCGGTTTATATGCATCCTTCTGACGAAATCATGCTCACCGATGCCGGATGGAGCGCCATGGGCGAAGGCTACGGCTTTGTACCCCGCACGGCAGACGTGCATTATGTAATGGAAGGCAGCCAGCTTTCCCTTGCCGGGATGGATATCCAGGTGCTTCACACCCCAGGTCACACCCCCGGCTGCGTGTGCTATCAGTTTGAAAACGCTTTGTTCACCGGCGATACCCTGTTCAATCACGGCTACGGGCGCACGGATCTTCCCGGCGGCAATTTCCGGGAACTGGTAGCCTCCCTGCGCAGGCTTTACCGCATGGACGAAACTCTGCCCTTCTATCCCGGCCACGGCCCTTGTTCCACCATCGGCAAAGAAAGAGGTCATTAACATGCCATCCGTCAGCATCTTCACCCCGGCTCCCCAGTTCAGCAATGACGTGGCGGATATCGTCCGGGTGTTTCTGGGTAAGATCGCCCTGTTCATCAATGAAGAGGGCGGCGAAATTGTCATCCGCCATCAGGAAGAAACAACGCCGGATGGTATGCTTTGCCGCGTTTCATTAAACGATCAGTACACCCGGGAAGAATTGCGCATCCCTGAAAGCAGCGAACTGCTGGAAAAGCGGTATCGCAAACGCCAGCTGAAATTACTGGTGTATGATTGCCTGAAGGAAATGACCGGCTTTGCCCCGCCCTGGGGCGCCCTCACCGGCATCCGGCCTTCCCGGTTGGTGTATACCGCCATGGAAAGCGGTCTTTCATTGGATGCTGCCTGCCAGCAGGTGCAAAACACGTTCGATGTGCAAAATGAAAAAATGCAATTGCTGCACGACTTGATCCAGGTGCAATCCCAGTACCCCCAGCCCACGGAAAAGGATGTGGACCTGTACGTGGGCATTCCCTTCTGTGTCAGCCGCTGTGCCTATTGTTCCTTCCTCAGCGAAGAGGTGGGCAAAGGCAAGCAACTGGAACCTTACACAGAAGCGCTGGAACAGGAATTGGCACAGTCTTTGCAGCTCATCGATGAACTGGGGCTTCGTCCCCGGGCTTTCTACATGGGCGGCGGCACCCCCACTTCCTTGCCTGCGCCCTTGCTGGCACGGGTTCTGAAAGCCTGCAAACCCTTCATGGATCGTGTTTCTGAAGTCACCGTGGAAGCAGGCCGGCCCGATACCATCGACCGGGAGAAGCTGGATATCATTCTCCAGTCCGGCGCCACCCGTATTTCCATCAACCCCCAGACCGGCCATGATATCACGCTCTAACGCATCGGCCGCCATCACACCACCAAACAAACCGAAGATGCTTATGCCCTGGCTCGTCAGGCCGGGTTCCATCACATCAATATGGATCTGATCGCCGGTCTGCCCGGTGAAGACCTGAAAATGTTTGAAGAAACTCTCCGCTGGAGCCACGATCTGGCCCCCGAAAGCCTCACCATCCATTCCCTGTCCATCAAGCGTTCCTCCATCCTGCACTTGCAGGATGTGCCCCTGCCCGATGCCCAAATGACCGCTGAAATGACACGTCTGGGTCAACAGGCAGCCCTGTCCCGGGGCATGAAGCCCTATTACCTCTATCGTCAAAAGTACATGGCCGGTCATCAGGAAAACGTGGGCTATGCCCTGCCCGGCCACGCCTGCCTCTATAACATCGATATGATGGAAGAAACGGGCACCGTGCTGGCCGTAGGCGCCGGCGCCATCAGCAAGCGCGTCCTGCCCGAAAAAGGCCATATTGAGCGCGCCCCCAACGTCTCCGATATCTGCCACTATATTAGCCGCATCCCCGAAATGGTGGAGCGGAAACGTACCGTTTTCACAGCAGATTGGTCACATCTTCGATAACAGCAAAACCAACAGGCAGAATGTAATATGCGTAACTCATCATATAAAAAAGTCGTTTCCTAACGATAATTCTAGGGTGAATACTATCTCTGAGGTTATCCTTATGAACCTGATGAGTTCATATACAACGCAAATTTTTCACATAAAGCAATGATGCAGTTATTCATCTTTTGAAACTCTTGCAAGTACGCATATGCCTATATGTAGGGGGTGATAATATGATTATAAGTGCAAGTCGTAGAACAGATATCCCCACCTATTATTCCGAATGGTTTCTGAACCGAATTCGAGAAGGGTTTGTTTATGTTCGTAATCCCATGAACATCCATCAAATCAGTAAAATTGCGCTTACGCCAGACATTGTCGACGGGATCGTATTCTGGACAAAAAATCCTACTCCTATGCTTCCCAAACTCGATGAACTGAAAGACTATGTGTACTATTTTCAATTTACGCTCAATGCGTACGGAAAAGATATTGAAGCGAATATTCCAAACAAAAACGATATTATCATTCCGGCCTTTAGGGAACTTTCAAGAAAAATCGGCGCAGAACGAGTTATCTGGCGTTACGATCCGATATTGCTCACATCAAAGTACACCATCGATTATCATGTGAAATACTTTGAAGAAATTGCTAAACGTTTATCTGGCTACACTCTTAAGTGCGTTATTAGCTTTCTGGATATATATAGAAATACTAAAACCAATTTGAAAGGTTCCGACCTTTTACCTCTTCAGGAAACTGAAATGCTCGTGCTTGCAATGAAACTGTCTGATATAGCGCATAAGTATCATCTTGCTGTTGAATCTTGTGCTGAGAGGATTAATCTTGAACAATTTGGTATTTCTCATGGACATTGTATAGATGGTAATCTATTTCAACGACTACTTGGTCAGAAGCTTGATTTGGACAAAGATCCCAATCAGCGCGAAGAATGTAGTTGCATGGCAAGTATTGATATTGGCATGTACAACACATGCAAAAATGGTTGCCTTTATTGCTACGCAAATCATAGCAGTAAAGCTGTTATTCATAATTTCAATATGCACGATCCCTGTTCTCCATTGATTTCTGGTACAATTGTTGAGGAAGATAGAATCTCTGTCAGAAAAGTGAAATCGTGTAGAAGATGTCAGACTTGCTTGTTCGATTGATCAGATTACATACTATTCCAGGGCCAGCTTGCGATGAAGTGAGCTGGTCTTATCTTTTTTCGTCACCATTTGAATATAAACAATAAAAAAGAAGCATCTCGAATGAGATGCTTCATGGAATCCGGCGACGACCTATCCTCCCGGGCCGTGTCCAGCCAAGTACTTTCGGCGCTGAAGGGCTTAACTTCTGTGTTCGGTATGGGAACAGGTGGGACCCCTTCGCCATTGCCACCGGAAATTGTTT
>JAFSGG010000102.1 GCA_017434775.1 Clostridia bacterium | reverse complement strand
TTGCATGAGCAAAGGAAATGAGATGAACAACTATAACATTCCGGTGTGGCGTAGATACACGCTGACCATTGAGGAAGCGGCTGGGTATTATCACATCGGTGAAGGAAAACTGCGGATCTTGATAGACCAGAACCCGCATAGCGATTTTTACGTTATGAACGGCAACCGGGCGCTGATCAAGCGGGAGAAGTTTGAAAACTATCTGGATCAGGCAACAGCTGTCTGACCCTAAAAATCCTACGGCAAAATGCCCATTTTCACATGACATAACTATACGAAGAGCCAGATTTGTGATATGATGATATCGCAAGTCTGGCTCTTCTTGTTTAAAGGAGAGATTCCATGAGCGAAAAAAGACGAGACAATCGAAACCGGATTTTACGTGAAGGTGAATACCAGCGTGCAGATGGGAGGTACCGCTACCGTTACATTGATGAGGACGGAAAAGAGAAAAATGTGTACAGTTGGCGTCTGGACAAGAATGATCCGACACCCAAGGGCAGAAAGCGTGATCTTTCGCTGAGAGAGAAGGAAAAGCAGATTCAGGCGGATCTGTTTGATCACATCGTTACCCATGGCGGAAACTATACGGTGATTGAGCTGGTAGAGAAGTATATCTCGCTGAAAACCGGTGTGAGCCACAACACCCGTGCAGGGTACAAAACCGTGATCAATCTGCTGAAGAAGGACCCATTCGGAAAGCTGCGCATTGATAAGGTACATTTGTCAGACGCAAAGACTTGGCTGATCAAGCTCCAGCAAACTGATGGTAAAGGGTACAGCTCCATTCATTCCATCAGAGGTGTTCTGAGACCGGCGTTTCAAATGGCGGTGGATGACGACCTGATCCGCAAGAACCCGTTCGGGTTTGAACTGGCATCGGTGATCGTCAATGATTCGGTCACCCGGGAAGCGATCACCAGGAAGCAGGAGAGGGAGCTGCTGAAGTTTATCAAGGAAGATAAGCACTTCAGCCGTTACTACGATGCGATCTACATTCTCTTTCACACAGGACTGCGCATATCGGAATTCTGCGGACTGACGTTTTCCGATATTGAGTTCAAACAGATGCGCATCAAGGTTGACCATCAACTGCAGCGGACGACAGAGATGCAGTATGTAATCCAGGAGCCCAAGACGGAAAGCGGCAGCCGCTATATTCCAATGAGTGAGGAAGTGGCAGCCTGTTTCCGCCGCATCATCGCCAATCGCACAGCCCCCAAGGTGGAACCGATGGTGGACGGGCACGCAGGCTTTCTGTTCCTGGACAAGAATGACAGGCCGATGGTTGCTCTGCATTGGGAGAAATACCTGGAGCACATCGTGGAGAAGTACAACAAGATCTATCGCATCCCCATGCCCAAGGTAACGCCGCATGTATGCAGACATACTTTCTGTTCCAACATGGCGAAATCCGGAATGAACCCCAAGACACTGCAGTACATCATGGGCCATTCGGACATCAGCGTGACGCTGAATGTTTACACCCATGTGCAGTTCGATGATGCACAGGCGGAGCTGCTTCGGGTGGCGCAAGCCTGAAAACACCCGTTGGTAAAGAGCAATCTTTTACCAACGATATTACCAATATTGCAGGAAAAAGAATGAAACAATACGGGAAGATTTGAGAAAATACCCGGTTGGCACTGAAAAGAAGCAATGCCGGAAGTCCCTGCAATATCGGGCATTTGAGAAGAAACACAGCACTTATTTGGAGTTTTGAGAAGATGAAGAAAATCCTTTTTATTTGCCATGGCAATATCTGCCGCAGCCCCATGGCGGAAATGATTTTCAAGCACATGCTGCGCGAAAAAGGTTTACAGCATGAAATCATGGCTGCCTCTGCCGCCACCAGCACCGAAGAAATCGGCAACCCCATCTATCCCCCGGCACGGGCGGAGCTGGCCCGGCACGGTATCGCCATTGAAAAGCGTGGCGCCCGGCAGATCACGAAAAAGGATTATTCGGAATACGATCTGCTCATCGGCATGGATCACTTTAACATTCGCAATATGCACCGCATGCTGGGCGGCGATCCGGAGGGCAAAATCCGCCTGCTGATGGATTACACTGCCCGTCCCGGCGAAGTATCCGATCCCTGGTATTCGGACCGCTTTGATATTGCTTTCCGGGACATCCGGGAAGGCTGCGAAGGGCTTTTGCAAGCGCTGATGGCTTGAAAGGATGAAAACAAATGCTGATCGCAATTATTGGAGAAAACTGTGTGGGCAAATCCACCCTGGCTGCCGGGCTGAATGAAACCTTGCAGGGAAAGATCTATTCCGGCAAGGATTATCTGCGGCTGGAAAAGAATCCGGCCATGGCAGAATCTGCGTTCAAAACCTTGCTGAAAGATGCCGTAAGCGGTGAAAACATCCTCTACCTCATCACGGAAAAGGATCACCTGTCCCTGCTTCCGGACGGCGCTTTCCGCATTGTACTGACGGCAGAACTGGATACCATCAAAGCACGTTTCCGGGAAAGAATGCATGGTTATTTGCCGCCGCCCGTGGAAAAAATGCTGGAAGCAAAGCACGGCATGTATGATAATCTTCCCTGCCAAATGAAGCTGAACGCAGCTTATGATCTTCATGACGTTATCGACAAATTAAACCTTGCATAAACAAAACAGCCGCTTCCTTTAACGGAGGCGGCTGTGGATTTTCATACATGCTTATGATATAATTGTCTTGATCATTTCTGTCAGGAGCCCGTTATGAAGTATTATGTCCCGGATTATTATGCTCAGTTCCGCTGCATTGCCGACCGCTGCAAACATTCCTGCTGCATCGGCTGGGAAATTGATATCGATCCCGGCACGCTGGAAACATATCGCACGCTTCCCGGCGATGTGGGCGAAGCCTTACGCCGATCCATTGTAGAAACCGAAGAAGGCGCTCATTTCCGCCTGACGGAAGATGAACGCTGCCCCATGCTGATGGAGAATGGGCTTTGCCGCCTGATCTGTGCCCACGGCGAAGAGAGCCTGTGCCAGATCTGTGCCGATCATCCCCGGTTCCGCAATTTCTTCCCCAATCGGACGGAAATGGGACTAGGACTTTGCTGCGAAGCGGCAGCGGAACTGATTCTACTCCAAACAGAGAAGGTGCAGCTTATCTGCCCGGATCAAGCGGATGAAACAGCGCCGGATGACGAAACCGCCGCTTTTCTTGCTTTCCGCGATCAGCTGATCGCCACAGCCCAGATGCGTTCCCTGCCGCTGAAAGAACGCATGGAACAGCTTTTACAGGCCGTTTCTTTTTCCATGCCCGGCTGCGATTTTCTTCCCCTTTACCGTTCGCTGGAACAATTGGATCCAGCCTGGGACAAACTCCTGTCTTCCCTGCCCTCCCTTGCGTTTGCATCCCTTCCTGCCTGTCCCGCCCCCCTTGAAACGGCTATGGAGCAATTTCTGGTTTACCTGTTGTTCCGTCATGGGGCAGCAGCCTTTGAAGATGAAGATATAGCCGGGCATACGGCATTCTGCGTGCTTTCTGCCTGCGTGCTGCTTTCCCTGTGCCAGGCAAAGCCTGGCTGCACCATGGAAGATTTTCTAAACTTCGCCCGGATGTATTCTTCCGAAATTGAATATTCCCAGGAAAACATGGACGCCCTGCTGGACGCCCTTTGGGAAGAAGTATGATTCCCCTGTATATACCGAAAAAAATCGCCTGTTTTACAACAAGCGATTTTTTATTTATCGTGTAAATTGCTTCAGGAATTGCCAGGCGGTTTCGCAGGTGTGTTCCCGGCATTCGTGACCCTGGCCGCTGATGGAGCCAAAGGCCGTGCGGTACACGCCGTTTTCGCTTTCGAAATAATGAACCGTCAGGTCTGCATTGCGGCTATCATCATGGTACACCACGGTCTTATCGCCGTTGATGCCGAAAATCTTGTTTTCCCAGTTTTCCCTGTCCTCAAACTGCACATTGTAGGGCGTTTTCACCTTGTTTACCCGGAACACATATTCCATTCTGTCCCGGCATTTTTCCGCCTGGAAGGGCAGTTCCGGCAGGGGCGTAATCTCACCACCGGCATAAAAGACGGGCACGGGGACATTTTGGTTAATGGCCTTGGGTGCCGGCTTTCCGTACACATTCAGGCCCACTTCGAAGGTTGCGCTCATGGGCGCCAATCCGGCAAACACTTCCGGATATTCCTGGAAAATATCCCAGCTCTTGCAGCCGCCCATGGAGAATCCGCTGGCATAGATGCGCTTTTCGTCGATGGGATATTTCTTCTTCAGTTCATCAATAAACGCCAGCATTTCCGTAGCCGTGGAGTTCAGATGGTTTTCCACCGCCACCAGCAAAAATCCGTTCCGCTTGGCCACGCGCCACCAGCCGGATACATGGGTGATGTAATAGCAGGAATCACCGCCGCCATGGAAGGCCAGCAAAAGCGGTACTTTCTCCTGTGCCAGAATATCCTTGCGATAATAGGCCAGATACCCGATCCGGTGTTCTTCCGTTCCCTGATCGTCTCCCAAATTATCCGGGGAGGTAGGCACCGTCACTGCACCGGCTTCTTCCACCATATTTTCCGCATCCATATCCGGTTCCTTTTCCAGCATACCGCACCAGCGCTTATACCGGCTGACAAAAGCAAAATCCCGTTCAGCATCCGCCTGTTTTGCTACCAGCACTTCATGGCATACATTTTCCAGCGCTGTATTTGCTTCCGCACGGTTACCAATGGAAACCACCGGCATATCCGCCCGCTCAGGCGATGGAACAATGCTCAGCTTTTCCAGCACAAGGCCGGCCGGGGTAATTTCCCCGGGTCCCCACAAAAACTGGCCCTGCACGGTTTTCATATAGTTTCGGGCAATAAAATCTGCCGATTTGCCATAGCCGTACAGATAGGCGCGGAAAATAGCGCCGCGGATGTAACTTTCGCCCCATTCGCCGGTGAAGCGATTGCGGGACAGAACCATGCCGTCCTCATAATACTGGGCAATACGGCTCTCAGCAATCAGATCGGCATACAGGCTGTCAGAAGCCCCTTCCCAGCCGTTTTCCGCCGTGGGGTATACGAATACCACCGAAGTGGAAAAGCGCGCTGCAATGGCCTCAAAACCTTTTTCTCTGGCAAATGCCACCGCTTCCTCCCGGGACATTTTGTTTTCTTCCAATACCAATAAATAAGGTGCCCTGAAACCGAAATTGACGATATCGGCAATCGGTTTTGCTTTGGGCACATAAACCTTCACCTGAAAGGAATCAAAGGCCTGTTCCCAGTATTTTGCATCCTTTTCGAGGGTTTGTACCTGCGGCTTGCATTCCATGCCCATACGTTCCACCTCATTTTTTTCTTTATTATAGCATACACAGACAAAAAAACAAACCTTCTCGATTCAGAAAAGGCCTGTTTTTCAAGACAGAAATATCTTTTTATCCCAGCAAGTGATCCATCACCAGCATCAGGCAAAACCCGGCCAGCAGCGCATATGTAGCGCCCCGTTCGCTGCCGTGAGCGTGGGTTTCGGGGATCATTTCGTCGCTGATCACATACAGCATGGTACCGCCTGCAAAAGCCAGCGCAAAGGGCAGTACCGCCGTGGAAACGCTGACCGCCAGGTATCCTACAATGGTGCCCAGCACTTCCACAAGCCCGGTCATCAAGGCTGCTGTGAACGTGCGTCCTCTGGTCATCCCTGCGGCCAGCATAGGGCCGATGATCACCATACCCTCCGGAATATTCTGCAAGGCGATGCCTGCAGCAATGGTGAATGCTTCGCCGGTGTTTCCGGTGCCAAAGCCCACCCCGGCGGCAATCCCTTCCGGCAAGTTATGAATGGCAATGGCCATCACGAACAGAAGCACTTTGTTCAGCTTATCCGTCTGCCCTCCATGCTTTTCCTGATCCACACCGGATAGTTTGTGCAAATGCGGCACCAGCTTGTCCATCCCATTCAGGCACAGCGCACCGGCAAACACGCCGGCAATGGTCACCAGCAAATTCCACGGGCTTTTTCCATAACTGAGCGAAGGGATGATCAACCCCAGCACCGCCGCTGCCAGCATCACCCCGGCAGCAAAGGATAATACAATATCGCTGAATCTGTGGGATATTTTCTTGAATACAAAACCCAGCACCGCGCCGATCACCGTAGCGCCGCCTACCCCCAGGGCCGTCCATAACACCATATCCATTGTCATTTTCCTCTCTTGGGAAATTGCTGTGGTTTCTTACAAACATTATATACCGCAATTTCTGCTTTTTCAAACAACAAGCGCCGCAGCATATTCTGCAGCGCTTGTTTTCTTTTATTCAGCCTGCCACCACTTGGCGCTCACGTCTCCGGCAAAGAGGAAATACACATCCGTTACGCCTTCAAAAGCCGCTGTTTCCACGGTGTATTCCTTCCTATCTCCGGCTTCGATCTTCACATCGCACAGCACCTGGCCGTCAAAACCGCCGGCCATAATGCGCACAGCTCCGCCATTTTGGGAACCTGCACACAGGGTAATGGTTTTGCAGCCCTTATCAAAAGCCACATTCTTCAGCTGCAGCCAATCGCCGCTTTCGGCCACCGTCATGGCATCGGGACCATAGCCCACCACTTCAATGCCGGCTTCCCGGTACATGGTCTGGGCAGAAACTTTTTCGTAAGGGTTAAAGTCATGCAGCTGATTGACGCCCCTCATGGTGCCCACCACGGGCTTGATGGAACCGTCTTCATTCACTTCCATCACATTGATCTGGGGAGAACGGTAGTTACCGGTAATTCCCATCGCCTTTTCCACAGGCCGGTTGTGGTACAGCAGATAATGCACGCCCTTGAATTCCACCATGCTATGGTGATTGTTGCCATACAAGCCAAAGAAAGTGCCCTGGTTCACAAAGGCCTGACCGGCATATTCGAAGGGGCCCATGGGGCTCTTGCTGGTCATGTACTGGATGGCGCCATTCACAATACCCAGCTTGTTGCCGCCGGTATTCCAATTGGAGCAGTAGCTGTAATAATACGTATCGCCAATCTTCAGCATGCCGGAATCTTCAAACAGATAGGGCACGTTTTCAATCACCTGCGGTTCACCCACGATGGAGATCATATCGTCCCCCAGCTGCACACAGCGGGCCGTGCCGGGATCGGCATCCTTACCGGCAGGCACGCCGCCGCCAAAGTACAGATACCCAGTGCCGTCTTCGTCTACAAACACAGCAGGGTCAAAAAGCCATGTTACATTGGCACAGTTGGGCGTCTGCCGGGTGATGAGCCCATGTCCCAGGGGATCCCGGAAGGGACCGGCCGGGTCATCCGCCACCAGCACGGTAACGCCGTTGCCGTTATTGCAGCTGTACAGGAAAAACTGATCCTTGCCGTCCACAACCTTATGGGCAGCGCAGGGAGCCCAGCTGTTCCTGGCCCAGTTGTTGATGCCCTTGGTTCCGGCTACCGGAATGGCGCCATGATCCTGCCAGTTTACCAGGTCGCTGGAAGAGATGCAGTTGATCTGGTTCACCAGGCCATAGCCGTTTTCTTTCACTGTGCCATCGGCATTGTATTCGATGATATCGTTGGTGGTATACACATACAGCCGGCCGTTCCACACCAGGAACCCGGGGTCCGCGCCAAAACGCTGGGTATAGAGCGGATTATTCTCCCCATTCTTTTTGTAGCTTTTTTTCCATTCCATCCGTTCAAACATATTGTCCATTTCCTCCTGTGTTTCCGGCATCACAAAGGGTGCTGCCGCTTCTTTCTGTTCTGTTTTCTTTGCCGCGCCTTCCAATGTGAAATTGCGGATGGTGAAGGAGGTATCGCTTTCGCCGCCCTCCACATACAGCACATAGGTGTCCCACTCCCCGGCGTTCCACACTGCAGCCAAGGTGACCCATTCCCCCATTTGACAATCGGCACTCACCAGGTTTTCATAGCTGGTTTCGCCGTCCCTGGCATGCTCCGCAGAAAGCATAAAACGAGCGCTGGGTATTTCATCCTGCTTCACTTCCACGCTGATGCGGTACACTTCATTCGGTGCCAGATCAAAAGCCCGCCCGGGCGAATTCCAGGTCGCTGTGCGGCCGGTGATCTTCAACCCATCTTCCGTCACTTCCAGCTGGGCCTGACCCATGCTCCGGGGATACCAGCCGTCTGTACCGGCAGAAAAATCAGAATGATACGCCTGCCCTTCTGCCAGTGCACTGCACCCCAGGCACAAAATAACCGTCAGCAGGAAAAGTCCTTTTTTCATCGGTGTTCCTCCTTCGCAAGTATGGAATCAAGTTTTATTTTAGTTTACCATAACCTATGCCAAAAAGAAACCATATGACTGAAAAAACAAAAGAAAAAGCACTGCCGAAACAGTGCTGTAGATCATCAAAAAACAAATCCGGGGATGTACGAAAGTCAGCTGCTCCTACCTGTGAAATCCTTAGCAGGCTGAAATTCATTCGCACGTCAGCGCGCAGGGCGTGCGGCCCACATCGATATTATCTTCCTTTCGGTCACGCAATACGTCAATGGGGTGTTCTGCCACCTGAAAACGATAATCCTGGCCAAAACACTTGATATGGTTTTCAATCACTTTGTGGCTCATCACATGGTCCAGGTCACTGTTCACAATCTTTTGATAGCGGAAGAAATCCGCATCCCTCTCCAGTTTTTCCACCGGTGTGTAGCTTTCCCGGCAAGCTGTAATCTGTACAGTGCCTGCCAGCACTGCCCGCACATGATCAATATTGCTTTCCAGTTTCAAGGGGCATGGGAAGGTACCCTCGCCCACCACTTCCGGATAATCCTTCTTTTCAATCTTCCGCAGCAGTTTCAGCGCTTCATGCAGATGGCAAATTTCCGTACGCAGCATCAATTCCCAGATCCGCTTCACATGGGGTACTGTTTCCGTTTCGTAGCAGCTCCAATATAAATAGCACTCGGTGTACTGGTGCATCAGCAAATTTTCCAGCCACGTGGCTTTGGGATCCATCAAGCTTCCGTAATGGGACACATGCTGTTCTTCAATCATCCCAATTTCCCGGTACAGTGCGCGGCCGGGAGTGTTGGGATAGGTTGCGCACACATTCATATAGTAATTCATGGTCTGCTGTTCCGCAGCTGTAATAATGCCCACGGTCAGCCTGGTCTGGGGATCAGCACATTTGTTATCAATGGGCCGCTTCACGCTCTCAAACGGATACCGGTGATGGGCAACGGTGGGCCGGCCGGGCATAATCTCCGTATAGCAGCCCACCAGCTTTTCCGCATGCACCCCATCTTCCATTTCCATAAAATCAGCGTACCGATACAGATGGTCAAAATCCTCCAGCAGGGCAAAGTTCAGCGCATTGCGCACATATTCGTCCGGCTCCCGCTTGGCCAGATGGGCCGTCAGATCCACCGCCAGCTGTTCATAACCGATGGTGTGCTCCAGCATGGTTTCGTCATCCGGCTTCAGGGCCGCCACCAGTTTTTGCTGCTGTTGTTCGCTACGGCGAATCAGGGCCAGGGCACGGCGTATATCCCCATCCTGACAATTGCGGTGGAACTGATGGCTGAACCAGACGTTCTCAAATTCCGTGCCGTTCATCAGGATCACCCGGGTTCTGGTATAGGGATCCACCGTGTATTTATCATAGGGCTTGGGTGTCATTTCGCACCAGTTGAGCAGTCTCTCATCCACTCGCTGATATTTTTCCAGAAACGGATTCATGCGGAACCTCCTGTTCATTATTCATCCATAGTCTATACGAAAGCATAGCCTGTTATTCTGTTTTTGCCAAATAAACCTTCCTGTCGCAAAAAAACATTGGCCCCTTGTTCCATCATTTATCCATGATCAAAATAAAAAACGGCGCCGGATTTTTCTTCCGGGCCGCTTGCTTTTCATTGTATTCTGCATTTTCAGAGAATTTCAGTTTGCTTTTCGTTGGGTTCTGCGAATCCTTTCTGCCAGCTGCTTTTCCGTTTCGCCGTCCCGGATTCTGCGTGCGGCAATCACCCACCGCTCCGTATCATCCTGCGCACAGGTCATCAGCAGCAGGATCTGGTCGTCCGCCGCCACGTCCACCGTGGTGGTATACAAAGAGCGCAGCTGCAGTGTCCGGATGGCTTCCTGCCGCCAGGCAGCGGTAAAGGAATTCAGCTTGCTCAGGTTCAGGTAATCCGCATCATATTCCTTGGTGCTCACAACGCCGATAGCAAAAATCACATACCGCCCATCCTCATACGCCGTGTCAAACTGCACAAAGGGGTGCTCATGATAAAAATTCACATGCTCATAATGGTGCATGAAGCCAAACATGGCGCCGCTCTTCATATTGTGGCCATAGAGCGTGATGGTATAAGGCCGGTTTTTCAACGCCACATTTTCATCCATGAAAATGGAGCCGTTTTGGTTGTGATATCCCTTGTAATCCCGGCGCAGGTAATATGTATTATCCCGCTGCACAACCCCTTCGTCCACCACGTCCTCAATGGTCAGCCAGCCGATGATATCCTTGTTCTGCTGCTGCAATTTGCGGAAACGGTTGCTCACATTGGCATACTTGTTCAGCGGATACGGCACCGCAGGCAAAAGCCCGTCGTTCCCTTTCTTGCCCGGCTGGACAGTCTTTAATCCCGTCACCGGCCGCACTGTTTCGGCCGGTTCCGCAGCAAGGGGAGCGTTTGTTGCCTGTTCTTTCTGTGCCGGAGCCGCAGTCGCCTTCCCCTGTTCGTTGATTTCCCTCAGCTGCCCGGATAACTGTCCCGATGCAATATTTTCCCCCACAATAGAACCGAGCTTGAATGAACTGAAAACAAAAACGGCGGCCAATAAGCCAACGATCAGCCAGAGCGGCCATGTTTTCAACCGCTTCGAATAGTCTCTGGCTCTTCGTTTTCTGATCAGCCGTCCGCTTTTCATGTATTGCTACGTCCTTTATTTTGCTGTTTTCTTGCGCAGGATCACCATCAGGCCGGCAAAGCTGGCAATCAGCAAGGCCATATACACCCAAATCAATCCCCGATCCCCGGTGTCCGGCGGTTCAGGCGCGCCATACAGGTTTTCAAACCGCACCTGGCACTCCGCCACTTCTTCCCCGTTGAGGAATACCGTGGCCACAGGCTTGTCTTCCGCCATGTTCACGTCCACCTGAAGGGCATGCACCGATTCGGAATACGTCACATGTTCCCGGCCGTCGTTGATTTCATAGATGGAATAGAAATAGCTCTGCCCTGCATCCTTTCCGGCAAAGGGAATCACGAAACTGGCATTGCCCTTGAAATCGCTTTCAGCCGTCTGCTTCTCGCCGGTCAGGGTGTTTTCCAGCACAAATTTAAATCCGCCGGGGCCCATTTCTTCCTTGCCGGTATTGGTCATGGTTTTGAGCACCTTGATTTCCACTGCGGTCTGGTCATTCAGCCCGGCCGGGGGAACAAAGGTATTCACCACAGGCTCGGTTTCGTCAAAAATGTATGCCAGGGTTACCGGAACAAGAAAAGCAACCGCCGCCGCTACGCTCAGCAGCAGCACCAGCTTCATCAAAGACTGGCGTTTTTTCATTTCGGCTTCCCTCCTTCATTCATTTTCATTTCCATCAGAACGGATTCAGGTTTTCATCCACCGGCACGGTGGCATTCAGCGTTTCCACGGCGCTGGGCCGCTCAGCGCTGGGCCCCTTAGCATCGAGATCGTTCGCGTCTGTCAACGTATCCGCATCCACAGCCATGGCTGTGATCCGCATAAAATGATTATCGATTTTGGCATAATCTTCATTGGTGGCGGTTTTATCCATGGCCACCTGCAGCATGAACGGCGGTGATTTTTCACCCGGCTCCAACGCTTCTGTATAAGTAGCCACCATCATCTTGTATGCCCGGCCGTCCACCGTAATATCCATCCACTTGTCTGCCCAGATATAGTGGCTATCTTCTGCCTTGTTGAAATTGATTTTCAGCAGATGAAAAATATTGGCATCCACGGCAATGGCCACCCGGAAATAGGCATCCTTTGCCCC
The DNA here is from genome assembly GCA_017434775.1 of Clostridia bacterium. GTDB lineage: Bacteria > Bacillota > Clostridia > Christensenellales > Aristaeellaceae > RUG563. The sequence continues at coordinate 370 of JAFSGG010000102.1, read as the reverse complement.
TTCTTCTACAGCCATATTCTGCACGGAAACCACTTTCGATACCGGAGAACGCAGCGTTTCATTCCACAGGGCGTATGCCTGGCCGTCGATGATCACATCATCTTTATCGTTATCCCAGTCAAACTTATCAGGATAATACGCCGGGGTAATATTGGGCATGCCGTTCATTTCCGTCAGTCCGCTGCCGTCCGCAGCGAAGGTTTCATTGATCAGCTTCACCTGCAGCATTTGTTCATTCTGTTCAGGCTGATCTTTGCCGTTAATGATCCTGAAAATCCGGTTCACCGTATTGGCCAGCGTGCCGTTCACAGACAAAAGGCCCACCAATATCAGGCACACCGCAACGATAACAATTCCTTTCCTTTTCATT
>JAFSGG010000101.1 GCA_017434775.1 Clostridia bacterium | reverse complement strand
TGGAAAACGAAGAAACCGCCCATCTCATCTGCCGGCAGATGTTCGATATTGCAAGGCTTTCCTCCCGTCCCCTGGAAGCCAAGGATCTGCAAGCCTTCATCGCCCGCTCCAATCAGCTTTTGTCCCTTCTGGCGGATAAAGCGTAATGCAACAGGAGGACCCATGCGGGGTTTCACCCCTGCACCCCACAAGGGACAGGCGTCCCTTGACCCTTCCTCCGGATATGGCACTTCCTCTTTAACAAACAATTTTCCGGTGCAGCCTGAAGCGCCCGGCAATATCATGGACAGAAAATAACCCATCGTGTTTATTTCGACACAGCCTTGTTGTCTGCCCACGGGCTGGCGGCTTACCGCCGCCCACCGGATGCCATGCATCCGGGGAAAATACAGAAAACGGCGAGAGAGAAAACAAGTTTTCTCCTTCGCCGTTTTTGTATTTTCATTGCGCCCGTGGGCCTTGAAACATGCCGATCCTTTTACTGATTCAACTATCCGGCAGGAACACGTTTTCCCTTTACGCAAGTTTCGCGCGGAAACCAGCATGGAAATGCACACACTTCCGCTCGCGGAAATGGGTGCAGGGGCAATGCTCCTGCCGCGGGGTACAGGGGCTGCGCAGGCCCCTGCCCCGGTTCATGCTCACGAAAAATCAATCTCGTATCGGACACCCTGACGGAACAAAACACCTTCCGTCAAAGCAATTTTCAGAATCACCGTGTTTTCGTCGTCGAAATTATTATGGCCGTTATCGATCCATGCGGTAAACCTTTCCCGGAGCCATGCAAATATTTCTGCATTTTCCTTTTTGCCCACATAGCCAAGGTTCACCCCGATGCCGGCGGCAGTAAACCATTCGCCGCACAGGGACACCCGGGGATTTTTGCCGATCTGCTGCATTTTGCCGCTGCGGGCATAGGTGATCACATAGAACGCACCATCTTTGTAGCAGGCATCCACCGTGCGCACAAAGGGCACATTATCCACAGCCGTAGCCAGTGCCATCAGGCTGTCCTTGCCAAAGCGTTCTTCCATGATGGCTCTTGTTGTTTCGTTCAATTTATCCATGGAGGGTCCTCCGTCGGATCTCGTCCAGTATTTCTTTATCCGCCGGGCAAAAGACGGTTTCGTCCGCTTCTTCCGGCGTTACCCACAGGAACGCCTGATGTTCCAGCATTTTGGGTTTTTCCCCGGTGAAACGGGCGTTGAAGAGGGTCAGGTGCACGGTGATATCCGGGTATTGGTGCAGCACGTCCATAAACACATCCTGCACCCGGATGTCCACGCCCAGTTCTTCCCGGCATTCCCGGATGAGGGCTTCCTCCTTGGTTTCTCCTTTTTCCACCTTACCGCCCACAAATTCCCATAAGCCGCCCCGGGCTTTGTGTTCCGGCCGTTGGCAGGCGAAAAACTTGCCATCCTGCCAAATCAGCGCCGCCACTACTTCCAGAATCTTTTGTTCACGCATGTTATTCTTCCTGCCTCGCCCAGTACCGGGCAGCCTCCACCGCCCGATGCCAGCCTTTCAAAAGCTTTTCCTTCTTTTCTTCCTTCATTTTCGGGGTGAACGTATTTTCCGCGTGCCAGCCGGATGCTGTTTCTTCCAGATTATCATACGGCCCCACCGCCAGCCCGGCCAGCAGCGCCGCTCCCAGCGCCGTGGTTTCCAGCACTTTGGGCCGCACCACCGGAAGGCCGATCAGGTCTGCTTGCAATTGCATCAGAAACTGATTGGCACTGGCGCCGCCGTCTACCCGGAGGGCCGGGCTTTCCATGCCGCCGTCCTGGGCCATAGCGTGGAACAGATCCCGGCTCTGGAAGGCGATGGATTCCAAAGCCGCCCGGACAATGTGCGCCCGTCCGGTGCCGCGCGTCATGCCCACCAGGGTGCCCCTTGTATACATATCCCAGTAAGGCGCGCCCATGCCGGTAAAAGCCGGCACCAGATACACGCCGCCGCTGTCTTTTACAGACAGCGCCACCTGCTCGCTTTCCGCCGCTGTTTCAATCAGCTTCATTTCGTCCCGCAGCCATTGGATGGCCGCCCCGGCCACAAACACGCTGCCTTCAAAAGCATAGGTGGGTTTCCCCTTCAGCCGCCAGGCCAGGGTAGTGATCAGGCCGTTTTGAGACAGTTTGAATTCCTCGCCGATGTTCATCAGCATGAAACAGCCCGTACCGTAGGTGTTTTTCACCATGCCTTTTTCAAAGCAAGCCTGGCCGAACAGCGCCGCATGCTGATCCCCGGCCAGGGCAGCAATGGGGATTTTTGCCCCCAGAATATCTTCTTTCAGATACCCCACCACCTGGGCGGTGTCCACCACTTTGGGCAGCATGGCAGCCGGAACATTCAGCATTTTAAGCAATTCATCATCCCAGGTTTGGGTATGCAGATTAAAGAGCATGGTGCGGCCGGCGTTGGTGGCATCCGTCACATGGGGGCTCCCTTCCGCCAGATGCCAGCACAGGAAACTATCCACCGTGCCAAAGCACAGTTCGCCCTGTTCCGCCCGTTCATGCAGCTGCAATTCATCCAGAATCCATTTGATCTTGGTGCCGGAAAAATAGGCGTCCGGCACCAGCCCGGTCTTTTGCCGGATCACATCGCTGTATCCCTTTTGAATCAATTCATCCACCATGGGGGCCGTGCGGCGGCACTGCCAGACAATAGCGTTGTGCACACACTTGCCGGTTTTCCTTTCCCACACCAGCGTGGTTTCCCGCTGGTTGGTAATGCCGATGGCCGCAATTTCGGAAGGGTCAATATCCGCGTTGCGCACCGCCTGC
>JAFSGG010000100.1 GCA_017434775.1 Clostridia bacterium | reverse complement strand
CGCTGCCATCGGTAAGGCTAAGGAAGTGCCCGAAGCCATCCGCAAGGCCAAGGAAGCTGCTCAGAAGAACCTGGTGACCGTGCCCATGGAAGGCACCACCATTCCCCACGCCATCAACGGCCTGTACGGCACCGCTAAGGTTGTGCTGCTGCCCGCCGAAGAAGGTGCTGGCGTTATCGCCGGCGGCGGCGCCCGTGCCGTGCTGGAACTGGCCGGTATCAAGGATATCCGCACCAAGACTTTCGGCACCAACAACCGCATCAACACCGTTAAGGCGACCCTGGCTGGCCTGTCCGGCCTGCGCAACGCCGAAACCGTTGCCAAGATGCGCGGCAAGACCGTCGAAGAAATCATCGGCTAAGGAGGATAAGGAAAGATGAAACTGAAGATCACCCTGACCAAATCCCCTATCGCCTCTCTGCAAGTGCATAAGGACACCGTGGCCGCGCTGGGCCTGCGCAAAGTGGGCATGACCGTGGTCAAGGAAGACAATCCTTGCGTCCGTGGCCAGATCTTCCGCGTGAAGCACATGGTCAAGGTCGAAGAAATCAACGAATAATTAAGGGAGGGCTCACCCATGAAACTGCATGAGTTGCAACCGGCTATCGGTTCGACGACTGCCCCGAAGCGTCTCGGTCGAGGCGTAGGCTCCCAGTTGGGCAAAACCTCCGGTAAAGGCCACAAGGGCGCCAAGGCCCGCTCTGGCGGCGGCCCCCGTCCCGGCTTCGAAGGCGGCCAGATGCCTCTGACCCGCCGTCTGCCCAAGCGCGGCTTTACCAATATTTTCGCGAAGGAATATGCCATCGTGAATGTCTCCGCTCTCAATGTGTTTGAAGACGGCGCGGTGGTCACCAACGAAGCGCTGCTCGAAAAGGGCCTGATCAAAAAGGTTCTGGACGGCGTGAAGGTGCTCGGCGGCGGCGAACTGACCAAGAAGCTCACCGTTTCGGTCGATAAGGTTACTGAATCCGCGAAGGAAAAGATCGAGGCGATCGGCGGGAAAGTCGAGGTGAAGTAACGATGTGGGAGACTCTCCGCAATGTATGGCGGGTTCCCGAGCTCCGTAAAAAGGTGCTCTATACGTTCTTCATGCTGCTGATTTTCCGTCTGGTCAGCGTTATCCCCGTTCCCGGCCTGGATCCTGCTGTGATGCAGCAGGCCTCGGAAACCTATGATATGCTGGGCCTGATGAACATGATGACGGGTTCTTCCCTCAGTCAGATGACCATCATGGCCATGGGTATTTCTCCTTACATCAACGCTTCCATTATCATGCAGCTGCTGACCATCGCGATTCCCGCGCTGGAACGCATGCAGAAAGAAGGCGGCGAAGAAGGCAAGAAGAAGATCCAGCAGATCACCCGCTATGTAACCATCGGCCTGGCTGCCCTGCAGGCCATCGGCATCGTTGCCGGCCTGGGCGCCATCAAGCCCGGTTACGCCAACTTCTTCGGCTATGTTGCCATCGGCATCATCCTGGCCGGCGGTACCGCCCTGGCCATGTGGATTGGCGAACAGATCACCAAGAACGGTATCGGCAACGGTATCTCCCTGCTGATCTTCACCGGTATCATCGCCAACCTGTTTAACGGCATCCTGACCACCACGCAGGGCATCTTCACCGGTGCGAACACTGTTGGCCAGCTGGCCATCATCCTGCTCACCACCCTGGTGATCCTGGTGGTTGTCACTCTGGTGGATCTCTCCGAACGCCGCATCCCCGTCCAGTACGCCAAGCGCGTGGTTGGCCGGAAAATGTATGGCGGTCAGAGCACCCACATCCCCATGAAGCTTTTGTCTGTCGGCGTGCTGCCCCTGATCTTCGCCTATTCCTTCATGGCGTTCCCGGGCACCATCTTCGCCATGTTCGGCACTTCTTCCAAGGCCTACATCTGGTGGAGCACCTACATGAACCAGACTTCCTTCTGGTACATGCTGATCTGCGCGCTGCTGATCATCGCTTTCTCTTACTTCTATACCTCCATCACCTTCAATCCCCAGGATATCGCCAAGAATATCCAGCAGCAGGGTGGTAATATCCCCGGTATCCGCTCCGGCGTCAAGACCGTGGAATTCCTCAAGCGGACCTCTAACCGCCTGACCCTGTTCGCCGCCCTGTTCCTGGCCATCCTGTCCACGCTTCCCTCCGTGCTGTCCGTATGGCAGAATGTGGCCATTCCCTTTGGCGCTTCTTCCATCCTGATCGCCGTCAGCGTGGCGCTGGAAACCGTCCGTCAGGTGGAAAGCCAGCTGGTGATGCGCAATTACAAAGGTTTCCTGGGTTAATCCGGGAATTACGGAATGCACCTTTGGCGGGAGGCCTTCCTCCCCCAAAGGGCGCATTCCAAATTCTGTCTTATCTGCCAATTGATTCGTCCTCGAAAAGGAGATGCGCATGAACATCATTTTTCTGGGCCCTCCCGGCGCCGGCAAGGGCACGCACGCACAAAAGCTGATGAATGAACTGGAAATTCCCCAGATCTCCACCGGTGATATGCTGCGCCAGGCCATCAAGGCTGAAACCGAACTGGGCATTCTGGCCAAAGGGTTTATCGACCGGGGCGAACTGGTGCCCGATGAAGTGGTGATCGGCATTGTGAAGGAACGTCTGGCCCAGCAGGATTGCCAGAAGGGATACATCCTGGATGGCTTCCCCCGCACGGTTCCCCAGGCGGAAGCCCTTTCCCAATTCGCCAAGATCGATTGCGCGCTGAATCTTTCCCTGGCGGATGAAGTGATCATCGGCCGCCTTTCCGGTCGCAGGGTCTGCTTAAAGTGTGGCGCTACTTACCACACCAGCACTCTTAACGGCCGCACCGATTGCGCCGCCTGCGGCGATGAACTGGTGCAGCGCAAGGACGACACCCCCGAAACGATTCAGAATCGCCTGACCGTTTACGCCGCGCAGACCGCGCCCCTGATTGATTATTATCAGGAAAAGGGCATGCTTCGCACGGTGGAATGCACGGGCACGGTGGAAGAAAATCATCGGGCGGTACGAAAGGCATTGGGCGTAGAATGATCAGTATCAAAAATCCCGATCAGCTTGCCAAGATGCGCAGCGCGGGGCATCTGCTCCATGATGTGCTTTGCCGTCTTCGGGAAGCGATTCAGCCCGGCGTGACCACCAAAGCGCTGGACGCCTATGCAGAAGAAATGATCCGCGCCCACGGCGCGATTCCTTCCTTCCTGAATTATCACGGTTATCCCGCCTCCATTTGCGCCTCTATCGAAGATGAAGTGGTGCATGGCATTCCTTCCGATCATGTCACGGTGGAAAACGGCGCGCTGCTTTCCATTGACTGCGGCCTGATCCTGGATGGATGGCAGGCCGACAGCGCATTCACTGCTGCGGTTGGCAATGTGAGCGAGGAAAAGCGCCAGCTGGTGGCCGTGACGGAGGAAAGCTTCTGGAAAGGCGCCTTCATGGCGCAGAACGGAAATCGTCTGGGCGATATCGGCCATGCAGTGCAATCCCATGCGGAAGCGCACGGCTACGGCGTCATCCGGGATCTGACGGGCCACGGCATCGGCCGGAATATGCACGAAGATCCCAGCATCCCCAATTATGGGGAGGCGGGCCGCGGGGTGAGGATTCGCCCGGGCATGACCCTGGCCATCGAACCCATGATTGCCCTTGGCCGCTGGCAGGTGCATCAGCTTGCCGATGGCTGGACCATCGTAACCAACGATCACAGCCCCTGTGCCCATTATGAGCATACGGTGGCGGTGGTCAACGCAGGTCCGCCGGAGATTCTGACGCTGCCAGGCCATGTCTGGAAGGAGGCTGAGGCGTGAAACCGCCCATTCAGCCCGGTCACGTAGTTTTTTCAAAAAAAGGGCGTGACAAAGGTAGGTACTTTGTGGTATTATATACGGTGGGTGCCGAATTTGTGATGATGGCCGACGGGGATACCCGGAAAATCGATCATCTGAAGAAAAAACGGCGCAAGCATCTGGATGGCTGCCCCTATGAAGCCCCCCATCTGCTTCAAATGGCGGAGAAGGGAACCCTCAAGGACAGCGATATCCGATCTTTCCTGTGGCCCATCGTTAACAAATCGAACGGCGAAAATTCGCCACTCAACAAGAGGGAGGAGTAATCCGCTTTGTCCAAGGACGATGTCATCGAAATGGAAGGCAAGGTTATTGAGGCGCTGCCCAATGCCATGTTCCAGGTTGAATTGCCCAATGGGCACCGCATCATGGCCCACATCTCCGGCAAGATGCGCATG
>JAFSGG010000099.1 GCA_017434775.1 Clostridia bacterium | reverse complement strand
GACCAACAAGTAAAAACTCATTCCAGAATTAACTGTCGTTCTTTCCTCTTTCTCTGTATCGTTTTCAAGGTTCGCTGCTCGCTCTTCCCGGCCTTTCAGGACCGTTCCGCAGCGCGCTTGATTATAATATCACCTTCCTTCTCAATTGTCAACACCTTTTTTAGAAAAATTTTTCGGTTTTTTTCATCTTTTTACACGAAAAATGGCTGTTTTTACAATATTCTGTGGCTGTGGTTTCCACAGATGCCCAACATAATGTGGAAAAATAATTTTGCAAAAAAATAAAATGCTGTCCGGCATTTGACCAAACGGCCGAATACCGGACAGAACATACATCCTTCTCTATATATTATGCTTACACTGCAATTTTGAGGATACTCATGGCAATGAGGAAATAGATGGTCAGAGAAGTTGCGTCCACCAGCGTGGTGATCAGAGGGCTGGCCATAAGGGCGGGGTCAAAACCCACCTTTTTCGCAAGCAGGGGCAGTGTACAGCCCAACCCTTTTGCAATGAGCACCGTGGCAAACAACGCCAGCGCCACCACCAATGCTTCCATGAACGTGGCGTTATAGATAAATGTAACCAGCAGGAAGATGAAGACGCTTAGCACCGCCCCTACCATCAAACCCACCCGGAATTCCTTCCACAGAGCTTTGAGCAGATCCCTGAACTCAATTTCACCAAGAGCCACGCCGCGAATGATCAGGGTGGACGCCTGGGAGCCGCAGTTACCGCCGGTATTCATCAGCATCGGGATACAGGAGGTGAGCACAATGGATGTGGCCAGCACATCTTCAAAGCCACGGATGATCATACCGGTAAGGATGGCCACGGCCGCCATAATCAGCAGCCAGGGAATACGATTCAGTGCCAGACGGAAGGGAGAGGTTTTGAGGTACTCGTCTTCGGAAGGCATCAAACCGGCCATCTTTTCGAAGTCTTCGGTGTTTTCTTCTTCAATAACGTCCATAACGTCGTCGGCGGTGATGATACCAACCAGCCGGTTTTCCTTATCCACAACAGGCAAGGCCATCAAGTCATAACGGCGTACAGTATCGGCCACTTTTTCCTGATCGTCGGTTGTAAACACGCTGACAGGATTGCGCACCATCATGTCAGAAAGCACGGCGTCTTCATCCGCCAGAATCATCCGGCGCAGAGCAAGCGTACCCAGCAGATGACGTTCCTTATCAATAATATAGAGGGTATAGATGGTTTCCTTATCCAGCCCCACTTTTTTGATGATGTTCATGGCATCCCGGACGGTATCCCCTTCCCGGAATTCCAGATATTCGATGGTCATGATGGAGCCGGCGGAGTATTCGGGATAGCGGAGGAATTGATTGATCAGATTCCGCTTTTCCACCGGGGCGGACTGTAGCACGCGCTTGACAACGCTGGCCGGCAATTCTTCCAGAAAGTCCACGGCGTCATCCAGGAACATATCGTCGATCAGGGCGCTGATTTCCTGATCCCCGATGGATTCGATGAGCAGCTGTTTCTGTTCCGGTTCCATATAGGAAAATACATCGGAGGAAATATCCTTGGGCAACACCCGGAACACATGAAGCAGTTTATCCTTTTCCAGGGTTTCCATGTATTGGGCGATATCCACAACGTTGAGCATCATCATGGCGCCGCGGATTTCGCTGTGCTTGCCGGCCGCAAGCAGGGTATCCAGACGATTCTTGATGGCTTCCCATTCCATGGGACTCACTTCCTTCCCTAATTTAATGAGTGCAAACAAATATGACCGCAAAATACTTTCGGCCGTTTCCTTCCACACGCAAAAAAGCCCCTTCAGCTAAATTGAGCGGATTGGCCTGAAAATACGACGTATTTGATGCAGTTAGGGAAACAAAGCCCGTTTATTTGCCGTGACGTGCAAACGGACGCACCAGCCACGATCGGGGCACTGTTTCACACGCCTGGCATCTTTCGCCGTCGTCCATTGCATGTCACCTCCCTGTATTTTTGTTAATTTCAGTATACGCCGGGAGAAAAAAGATGTCAACAAAGGAGAAGGGGGAAAAAACGAATTTAATATTTCTGCAATAAAAAACTGCGAAAATAATCGCAGTATAAAGGGATGGATCATTCGTGGAATTCGGTGTTCAGCACTTCTATTTGAAAGAGCAGATAGTGTTTATCTTCTGCCGATGCAAAATGCCGTGATAAAACGGGGCATTCCTCCATCATTTTCTGTTTCATGACGACATCAGCACATTCCGCAGCAAGACCGGTAAGGCGCAGCCAGGTTCTGGTGCCCGGACAATGGGCCAGCAATTGAATATGACCGTTCAGCCGCAGCTGCTGATGCGCCTGATTAAAATCATTGGTGGAGGTGTACAGTTTATCTTCCCATTCCATCACCGCGCCGAACGGGCGACCGGCAGGAAAATCACCGTTGACGGTCAGCACATAAAAGACACCACATGCTTTCAGAAAAGAATAAGCCCGGCTCATGTTGTTTCCTCCATGTTTTTTCTTCGATCATAACATATGCAAAGAAAAACAGCAAGCCAGGCAAAACTGCCGTGGCCTGCTGCCTAATTTTATTTGATCATCGCCTGGGTCACTTCCCAGCCCCAGAGGATTTCCTTCTGATGGCTGACGGCATAGGGACCGGTGGCCTCGGCCTCGCTCATGATGCGGGGGAAGTGGAGGCAGATATGGCCGTCGAGACCGTTATCGCTGTCATGATCCACGGTATGGCCGTTGGAATGGGTGGAGGCAATATACACCCGGCCGTCGCTGAAAATGACCCACACATATTTGGGACCCCAGCTGGATTCACCGATGATTTGATTCATGGTTTCCACGTCCTGCTTGGTGGGCGGTTCCGCATCGGCATGCTTACCGAAGGAGAACATATGCAGGTTATAGTGCAGCCCGGTATCGGGATCGTAAATCACCACGTCCGGCATGAGCCGGGCACGGGAGCGGATTTCCGTATACCAATTGGCATAACGCACTTCACTTGCCTTGGGCGGCACAAAGCTGCCGGAGTTCCCGGAAGATATGCCGGGGTTCTGTACCGGGGTATTGATGGTGGTTCCCGATGCACTGATGGCAGCGGTGGAATACAATTTATCCTGGGTTTTAGAACCGGCAATGCCGTCCGCCGACAGGCTGTTGCGGCGCTGGAAAGCGGTCACAGCACTGACCGTCTTGGGGCCGTACACGCCGTCCGCACTGTCCAGATATCCCAGATCCTTCAGCCGCTGCTGCAAACGGCGTACCGCATCGCCGCGATCGCCCTTCTTCAGCAGGGTATTGGCAGAAGTGTTGGTATTCGTGCCGGTATTGGGCTTGGGGGTAGCGGTGGGTTTGGGGGTAGGCTTGGCTTCTTCATAGGTTTTGGCTTTATTGCTGTAAAGCAATTCCTGGGTCTTCTTCCCGGCCACGCCGTCGGCATCCAGCCCATGATACTGCTGGAAGGTGACCACAGCCCGGAGGGTACCGCTGCCGTAATCGCCGTCCACCGGGCTGTCATAATAGCCCAGAACGCTCAGACGTTCCTGCAGAAGGCGCACATATTCGCCGCGGCTGCCGTTGCGCAATACCACCGTCACATCCGGAGTCACAAAGGGAATGGGCGTGGGCAGGGTCACATTGGCGTTTTCCGCCGGCAGCGCGCCGGTGCTGTACAATTTACGCTGGGTATCCAGCCCGGCAATACCGTCGGCCTTGAGGCCGTTGCGCTTCTGGAAAGCGCGCACCGCCGTCATTTCGTTACTGTCATAGATACCATCCGCCTCGCAGGAATAATAACCCAGTTCCATCAGCCTTTCCTGCAGGCGCACCACAGCCTGGCCGCGGGTGCCATTCTGCATGATAATCACATTTTCTTCCGTCAAAGGGGTATTCTGGGGCACGGGCGTTGCCACGCCGGGCGCAGGGGTTGCGCTCAGCAGGTTCAGCAAACGATGGGTCTTTTCCCCGGCCACGCCGTCCGCCGTCATGGAATGATCCTTCTGGAAAGCCTTCACAGCCTTCTGGGTAGCGGAATTGAACACCGTGGTCAACGCACCGCTATAATAGCCAAGGGTGGATAGTTTCCGCTGCAGCACGGTAACGGCATCGCCCGTATCATTGAGCCGCAGTTCAAAACCTTCAATCATGGGCACAGCCTTCACAGCCACTTTCTTCCCCTTGCTGTTGTAGGGCTTGCCTTCAAAGATCAGCTTCTGCAATTCGGGAGAAGCTGTGCCGTCCTGCTTCAGGTTATTCTTTTTCTGGAAAGCTTTCACGGCTGCAATGGTAGCGCTGCCGTAGGAAGCATCCGGCGTGCCGGTAAAAAAGCCCAGTTCCTTCAGCGCTTCCTGTAAAGCCTTCACATCGCCGCCACGGCTGCCGGACTGCAGCGTAGCATAATCCTTGCGGGCTTCCTGATCTTCTTTCAAAGTATTGCCGGGCAGATACTGAACAGGAATATACACATATTCCTTCATCAGATAACCCGTTTTTCCGTTATAGGTGACCTGTACAAAATCATCCTGATCCTGCAGAACTTTGACAGTAGCTCCCTTGGGAACGGTCAAAAGCCGGGCCGTACCGGTGGAAGCCCCTTTACGCAGGTTAACGGATGCCAGGGTATAGGTATTGTAAGGATAACTGTTGCCCACAGACGGCGCAGGGGTAGGCGTGGCTGGTTTGGGCGTGGGAGCAGCAGGCGCCTGGCTGCCGGATGTGCCGGAGGCATAAAGCAAGAGCTGCGTATCCTGGGTGGCAATGCCCGTCTGGGAAAGACCCACGGATTTCTGGAACGCCTTCACGGCGTTATAGGTACCGGTGCCGAAATCACCGTCAATGGAACCGGTATAGAAGCCCAGTTCCTTCAGGCGGCGCTGCAGTTTTTTCACATCTTCGCCCTTGCTGCCCCGGGTGAGCACCGGATATTGGGGCTGCACAATGGGTTCCACCACCAGGCCGGAACTGTTCTTGGGCTTGCCCTGGAACAGCAGGGTCTGGGTTTCCAGATCCGCCGTGCCGGTCTGGGACAGGCCGTTCATTTTCTGGAACGCTTTTACGGCGTTCTTGGTACCGGAACCGTATTTTCCGTCCACCGTGGAACGGTAATAACCCAGGTCTTTCAAAGCCTGCTGCAATTCCTTCACTGCATCGCCCTTGCTGCCGGAAGACAGGGTGGTATAGGTAACCGTTGCATTCCGGTTCAGGTACGTTTTTTCCACATAGCCGGTGTATCCCTCATAGGAAACCGTATAAAAACTGCCGCTTTCGCCGCTAACCAGCAGCGCCTGATTGGCCGGCACCGTAATCAATACGGAAGCCACGGAGCTTGCCTTGCTGCGTACCGCAATGCTGTTTTCCGTCACCTTCACAAAAGGATAATTTTCTGCCGCCGCATGGATGGCGCAGGAAAACAGCAGCACACACGCTGCCATAAATGCCATCAGTCTTTTCGCGGTTCGTTTACTCATCGCTGCAACCTCCGTACATGCGCACATAAGTTTACAATTTATTCTATCCATATTTTGAAACAATGTCAATACAATATTTCATAATTTTGTAACAATTTTATGTCATTTCCTGAGCAGAATAACAAAATGAAAGGATGTGAACCCATGAAAAGAAAAACTGCCGCCTTCCTTGCACTGGCAATCCTTTTATGCCTGTTTACCGTTCAGGCTCAGGGAGCCGTATCCTGGGGCAGCCGGGGCGAAGAAGTGCGCCGGGTACAGGAAAGGCTGATCCGCTGGGGATACATGGAAGGCCCCGCCGACGGCATATTCGGCCAGAGCACTTACAACGGTGTGATCCGCTTCCAGAAAAAGAACGGGCTGAAAGCCGACGGCATTGCGGGCTCTGCCACCCTGGCGGCGCTGGGGCTGCCCTCCGCATCTGCCGCCTCCGCCGCAGACAGCGAAGTGTACCTGCTGGCCAGGCTGGTGCACGGTGAAGCCCGGGGGGAGCCGTATGTGGGCAAGGTAGCGGTAGCTGCCGTGGTGCTGAACCGTGTGCGTTCCTCTTCCTTTCCCAATACCATCAGCGGCGTGGTGTATCAGGCCGGCGCCTTTGACTGCGTAGCCGACGGGCAAATCAACCTGACCCCGGACAGCGATTCCATCCGGGCCGCCCGGGATGCCATGAACGGCTGGGATCCCTCCGGCGGCTGCCTGTACTACTATAACCCCTCCACCGCCACCAACAACTGGATCTGGACCAGGGAAGTGCGGCTGGCCATTGGCAACCACAATTTTGCAATGTAAGGCGGATCAAGCATCATGAAAAAACGTATTCCCTTCCAGCTGCCCTTCCTCTATCTATCTCTGCTGGCCGTTCTGCTCGGCTATCAGGCCCATCAAAGCAGCCAATACCGCCATCAGTTAACGGAGATTTACCGGGGTGCTGCGCTCTCCGCCGTGCGGAACATGGAAAACATGGAATATTCCCTGAACAAAGCCATGCTTTCCGGCGAGGGTACCGCAGCCGCACGGTACCTGACGACTGCTTCCGATCAGGCAGGACAGGCCCGGAAAAGCCTGTCCCTCTTGCCCCTTTCCCATCCGGACACCATGCAGGCGGTAAAAATGACCAATCAGTTATCCGACTATGTGCAGACCCTGCAAAAACAGAATGGTATCACCCCCTACGATGCCCGGCAGCTGCGGGAATTACTGTCCGCCAGCCGGGAATATGCAGAACTTCTTTATAATAATGAAGAAATGCTGATTCAGCCTCCCCGGGAGCCTCTCTCTTTTTACCCGGAACAGGGCACCGAAGCACTGGATGATTCCCTGCAATACCCTACTCTTATCTACGACGGGCCGTTTTCCGATGCCAGAAAGGAAGAACCCCTTCCCTTTGAAGGAGAAGAAATCTCCTGGGAAGAGGCCGAACAAATTGCCCGGGACTGTATCGGAAAAGAAAGGGTCCTCCGCACCGGCCATGGCACGGATACCTTCGGGCCCAATCCCTGCCACGGCATCACCCTGGTATTGGAGGATGTAACCCTGGAAGCAGCGGTAACTAAAAAGGGCGGGAAGGTACTGTGGCTGACCCCGGACAATGCAGATTTTGAAAACCTGGTCACATTGGAACAATGCCGGGAAGAAGCCCTTTCTTTCCTCAGCCGAAACGGCTTCCCAGTCATGGAATGCACCTCCTTTCAGATATACGAGGGCGTCGCCGTGCTGGCCTTTGCCGCCGTGGAAAACAACGTGCTTTTGTACCCGGATCAGGTAAAAGTACAGCTGCGGATGGATAACGCCCAGGTGGTGGGATTGGAAAGCAAAAATTTTTGGCAGAACCATCGGGCAAGAAACGCCCTTCTGCCCACCCTTTCCGCAGAAGAAGCCCAGGCCAGCCTGCCCTCCCGGCTGCAGGTATCGGGAAACCGACTATGCGTAATCCCGGTGAACGACAGGGAAAGCCTGTGCTGGGAGTTTGCCTGCTCCTATGACAATCAGGATTATCTTCTATACATCAATGCCGAAAACGGGCAGCAGGAAGACCTTCTGCAGATTGTGGAAAGCGCTGCCGGCATTGAAACGGTATAAAGTTGCATCCCGTGGTAAATTGTGCTATAATCCAGTCTGCGTTCCTGTAACGCAGGCTGTTTTTTCTTTTCCTGACAACAACGCCACGAGGTATGTATGCCGGATACGATTTTTGATGTAAAAAATGTTTCCTTCGCTTATGAAGAAGCGGAAGAAAACGCCGTGCAGGATGTGTCCTTTTCCGTGCCGGAAGGGGCTTTTTATGCTATTCTGGGGCAGAATGGCAGCGGTAAATCCACCCTGGCCAAGCTGCTCAACGGCTTGTACCTGCCCACGGAAGGCACAGTGCATGTGTGCGGCATGGATACCGCCGATGACAAGCACACCTGGGATATCCGCAGCAGCGCCGGTATGGTGTTCCAGAACCCGGATAACCAGATCGTCGCCACCATCGTGGAAGACGACGTGGCTTTCGGCCTGGAAAACATCGGCGTGCCCGCCAAAGAAATGCCGGTAAGGATTGAACAGGCCCTGACTGACGTGGGCATGCTGGCCTTCAAGGAAAGAGCTCCCCACACCCTGTCCGGCGGCCAGAAACAGCGCATTGCCATTGCCGGCATCCTGGCCATGCAGCCCCGGGCCATCATTTTTGACGAAGCCACTGCCATGCTGGACCCTCAGGGCCGCAAGGAAGTGTTCAGCGCCGTGGAAAGGCTGAACAAGGAAAAAAACATCACTGTGGTATGGATCACCCATTTCATGGAAGAAGCCGCCCGGTGCCAGCATGTATTCATTATGGAAAACGGTAAAATGGTTTTGGAAGGCGCGCCCAAAGATATTTTCAGTGATCCCGAAAGGCTGCAAAAACTGCGGCTGGATGCACCGCCGGTGGCTGGTCTTGCCCACCGGCTGCGGCAAAGCGGCATGCCATTAACGGATGGTATTCTCACCGTGGAGGAAATGGTAAAGGAGGTATCTGCCCTATGCAAATCACCTTCCGGCAAGTAAGCCATACCTATCAGCCCGGCAGTCCCTTCCAGTCCACGGCTCTTTCCAATATTGATTTTACGGTAGAATCCGGGGAATTCCTGGCGCTGATCGGCCACACCGGCAGCGGTAAATCCACCCTGGCCCAGCATATCAACGGCCTGTTGAAACCCACGTCCGGCCAGGTGCTCATCGACGGCAGCGATATCCACGCTGACGGCTACAGTAAAAAGACCCTGCGGCAGAAGGTGGGCATGGTGTTTCAGTACGCCGAACACCAGCTGTTTGAAGAAACGGTGGAAAAAGACATCGCTTTCGGCCCGAAAAATCTGGGGCTGGAGGAAGCAGAAATCGCCGTCCGGGTACAGGAAGCCATGGAAAAAGTGGGCCTGGAATACGACGAATTCAAAGAAAAATCCCCCTTCGAGCTATCCGGTGGCCAGATGCGAAGGGTGGCCATTGCAGGCGTCCTGGCCATGCGCCCGGAAGTACTGATTCTGGACGAACCGGCCGCCGGGCTGGATCCCATGAGCCGGGAAGAAATGCTGCAATTGATCAAAGCCCTCCACGAAAAGGGCACCACCATTGTCATGATATCCCATTCCATGGACGATGTGGCTCGCTTTGCCACAAGAGCCATCGTGCTGAAAAAAGGCGCCATCGCCATGGACGGCACCCCGGCTGAAATTTTCCGCCATGCGGATGAACTGGAAGACATGGGGTTGGACGTGCCCGTCATCTGCAAACTGGCCCGGGACATGCAAAAAGCCGGTTTGCCGTTGGAAGATGGCATTTACGAAGAAGATAAACTGTACGAAGCACTGCTTCACCTCTGGAAAGGGGGTGCCGCCGATGCTCAATGACATTACCCTGGGCCAGTATTACCCGGTAAAAAGTATGGTACACAGCCTGGATCCCCGGGTGAAGATCGTGCTGCTGATCCTGGCGCTGGTTACCGTATTCCTGCCGGAAAATATGCTGCTGTACATTCCCATTGCGGCGTTTATCCTGCTGACGGCCAGGCTTTCCAACGTGCCCTTCAAGCTGCTGCTCAAGGGCATCAAACCCCTGCGCTTCATCCTGATTTTTACAGTGGTTCTGAATGTCTTTTTCCTGCCCGGCGAAACGGTGTGGCTGGAATGGGAATTCATCCGCATTACCAAAGAAGCAGTGCTGACTGCCATCATGTTCGGCATCCGGCTGGTGCTGCTGGTGATGTTTTCCAGCCTGCTGACCCTCACCACCGCCCCCGTTGCCCTCACCGACGGGCTGGAAAGGCTGCTGAGCCCGCTGGCCAAAATCCGCTTCCCGGCCCATGAGATGGCCATGATGATGACCATCGCCCTGCGCTTTATCCCCACCCTTCTGGAAGAAGCGGATAAGATCATGAAAGCCCAGTCTGCCCGAGGCGCCGATTTTGAATCCGGCAACCTGATGGCAAGGGCCAAGGCCATGGTGCCCCTGCTGGTGCCCCTGTTTGTGAGCGCCTTCCGGCGGGCCGGTGATCTGGCCATGGCCATGGAAGCGAGATGCTACCACGGCGGCAAGGGCAGAACCCGGCTGCATGTGCTGAAAATGAAACGCAACGATTATCTGGCCCTGCTTTTCATGGCATTGCTGCTGGCAGCCGTAATCGTGGGAAACCGTTTTCTGTAAGTGTGTTACGAAGCAGGGGGCTCCGCGCCCCTGTCCCCCCGGCAGGAGCACTGCCCCTGCACCCATCCCCGCGATGTTGCAAAACGGCCAAACAAACACTTTTCCGCGTGAAATGTAAAATAACGGTCATTGTAGGGACGGCCATTGACCGTCCTTTTACTACACGTAAACCAGCATGAAGGAACGAACCTTGCAGAGGAAGGACTTAACCCTCCCGCGTGTTTTGTGTGCCGAAACATAAGCATACATAACGCAAATCAACCCTTCCACGGGCGTAATGAAAATACAAAAATGGCGAAGGAGAAAACTTGTTTTCTCTCTCGCCATTTTCTGTATTTTCCCCGGATGCAAAGCATCCGGCCGGAGGCGAATGCCGCCAGCCCGTGGAGGGGGAAAATGAATGCGGAATTCAGAATGCAGAATTCAGAATGCAGAATTTAGATAGAACATGAATTTGGAATAGATAAAGGTGTGTTTGACCGTTGGAGAATCGCTGCATTTTTCTCATCTAAGGGTGTTTCAGTTACAGGGGCACATCGTTCGTGTCTGCCGTCAACCCCATCCGCAAGATGGGTCAAGGGACAATCGTCCCTTGTGGGGTGTGGGGTGAAACCCCACAAACGGTTCCTCAACTCCCGGTAGCACAATCCCACGAAAAAGGGAGGGGACAAGCCCCTCCCCTACGGTGTATGCGGATCGATACAGCCGCTCTTTACCTACGCTAATGATATTTACCTACGGTGATGATCGTTTGAATGGACAGACTTTCATCGTTCATGGAAACAAACTACAATTCTGAATTCTTCATTCTGAATTCTGAATTCCTGTGGGGTGAACCCCCACAATCCGTTCCCCTCACCTTTCCACGCTGTCAATGATGCCGCCGCCAAGACAGATATCGCCGTCATAAATCACAGCGCTCTGGCCGGGGGTCACGGCACGCTGGGGTTCATCGAACACAAAATGCAGATTTTCGCCCACTCTTGTCACCGTGCATCCCTGATCCGGCTGACGGTAGCGGAACTTAGCGGTCAGATGCACCGGAGTATTTTCAGGCAGGGGATCGCAAACAAGAGTAGCCTGATCCGCCATTGCCGCCCGGCTGTATAAAAGAGGATGATCTTCCCCCTGAGCCACAATGAGGTGATTCTTTTTCAGATCCTTATCCACCACGAAGAAGCTGCGCCCATCGCCCCGGCCGCCAATGCCAAGGCCGCGCCGCTGGCCCAGGGTGTAATACATCAGGCCATCATGCTTGCCCACCACTTCTCCCTCCGGGGTAACCATGGGACCGGGCTGAGCCGGAAGGAAGCCTTGCAGGAAAGCCTTGAAATCCCGCTCACCGATGAAGCAGACGCCGGTGGAATCCTTCTTTTTGCAAACGGGCAGGTTGTATTTTTCCGCAAGGGCACGCACTTCCTGCTTGGTTTTACCGCCCACGGGGAAGATGGATTTCATCAGCTGCTGCCGGTGGATCATATAGAGGAAATAGCTCTGATCCTTGTTCCCATCCACACCCCGGAGCAGATGACCGTCTTCATCCGTCTGCACAAAATGGCCGGTGGCCATTTTTTCGGCCCCCAGCTGCATGGCAAAATCCAGAAAGGCCTTGAACTTGATTTCCCGGTTGCACAACACGTCGGGGTTGGGGGTGCGGCCCTTCTGGTATTCGGAAAGGAACAGGGAAAACACCCGATCCCGGTATTCTTTGGCAAAGTTTACGGAATAATAAGGGATGCCGATGAGTTCGCACACATCCTGCACATCCCGCCAGTCGCTTTCTGCGGTGCATACGCCGTTTTCATCCTGCTCTTCCCAGTTTTTCATGAAAACGCCCACCACATCATAGCCCTGTTCTTTCAACAGCAGGGCGGATACGGCGCTGTCCACGCCGCCGGACATGCCCACAACCACACGCATTACAGGATTCCCTCCCGGTTCATCCGTTCAAAAAGTTTTGCAAAGGCTTCTTCCGCCACTTCGTCCGGCTTCTTCGTAGCATCCACCGGGACAAAGCGATGGGGGAATTCCGCCATCAATTGTTCATAGCCCTGTTCGATCTTCTGCTGGAAGGAAAGGCCCATCTGTTCAATGCGGTCGGGCTCACTCTCCGCCAGCCGCCGGCGGAAGGCTTCCTCCGCTGTCATGCGCAGATACAGGGTGGCGGAGGGCATGCCCTTTGTCAGCGCCACCCGGTTGATTTCCATGATCCATGCCCGGGCAAGGCCTCTGGCATCCCCCTGATAAGCAATGGAGGAATCCACATACCGGTCGCACAAAACAATTTCTCCGGCAGCCACTTTGGGCAAAATCACCTGATGAATATGCTGGGCACGGGCTGCGGCAAACAGCAGCGCTTCCGTTTCGGGGCACATTCCACCGTCTTCCTTGGCAAGCAGAAGCTTTCTTATTTCTTCCGCCAGGGGACAGCCGCCGGGTTCCCGGGTGCGGTGCACGGTGTAGCCAAACTGTTCCAGTTTGGCTTTCAGCATAGCAGCCTGGGTGCTCTTGCCGCAGCCATCCACGCCTTCCAGCGTTACAAAATAGCCCTTGCCCTTTTCCATCTCAGGGCACAGAATATTACACAGGTCGTCTTCCGTTTCTGCCACATGGGTGGGATGGGAAGCAATGATTTCCGCATTTTCACCATAGCCATACAGCACCGCCACGGAATCCACATGGCATTCCTTGGCGCCCATTACGTCCCCCACAGTATCCCCCACCATCACGCAGCGGCCTGCATTTTCCGGCATAGCCCGGCGGATCAGTTCCGCCTTGCTGATGTGGAATTCTCCGTTTTGCGGCCCGGCAATGCAGTCCAGATACTGGGTCAGACCGAAATAAGCCAGGATTTTTTCAGCAGAAGCCTGGGGCTTGCCGGTGGCCACCGCCACATAAGCGCCCCGCTTTTTCAGTTCGCAAAGCAGCTGACGGATCCGGGAAAAAACCCGATTCTCCTTCCAGCCGATGGGGTTATAGCGTTCCCGGTAGAAGTTGGAGGCACGAATAGCCTCTTCTTCCGTCATGCCGCAGAAATTGGCAAAGGATTCCGCCAGAGGCGGTCCCATAAAGCGGCGCAGGGTTCTGTCATCGGGAATGGGATAGCCCATCTTTTCCAGCGCATACACAGCGCAGGCATAAATGCCCGGCTGAGAATCGGTGATGGTTCCGTCCAGATCAAAAAATACCGTCTGGTATGGCAGCATACAAAAAACACCCTTCCGAAAAATAATCCGGTTGGGTGTATTGTACCTTTACAGGGCAGAAAAATCAACCCTCCAGATGGGCAGAAGCGTAAATCTGCTTCAATTTCAGGCCATTTTGCCGGGAAATGCTCCCATGCAGCAGCCGCCTTTCACAGGGAAAGCAGATCAGACATCCCATCACATGCAGCCCGGTGGAATAAGGCTCACCGCAAAGAATACACCGGTCCTTTTCCATTTCCTGCACCTCCCTTCACAGGAAAGGATGCCCAAAAGAAACGGAATTATACATCCTTTACCGGCATTTTTCCATTTGGTGCAATAATTGGTTTTCGGAGCCGTAAAGCAATAGATCCGGATTCCAGGAAAACATCCGCCGGCTGGTTAGCGCATGCTGCATCTCATCCGAGCGCAAAAAACACAAAAATGCCTGGCCTTCTTCCGTAACAGCCCGTCCTTTTACCGGCACAAAATATTCAGGCTTTGCCTGCACGTTGTATCCGCCTTTTATCTGCTGCGCCTGCAAAGGGGTGAGCAAAGCGCCGTCCGCCTTGCCGGAAGACAGATCATTCAAGGGCGTTTGGGATCCATATCCGTTTTCCACAACCGATACAAATCCTTCCGGCACAGCCACCTTCCCCGGTGCTTTTTTCAGCGGCACCGGCGTGGATAAATCAGCGGCGGGCGGCAGGGTGGGCCGGATGAAAAGCGAGGGCGCAGGCGCCGGGGTGGACACTGGTTTTGTTTCATCCGGCACAATCAAAGCCCAGCCGCGATAGGCCAGCACCATCCCTTCTTCTGAAGGAATCAGCACATCCGGCTTTTCCGCCCCTGCCATTCGCCTTTCTTCCTCCGATGCATAGCGCAAATACACCCTTTGCCCTGTTTTCTTCTCGTATACCGCCGCTGCCTTTTTCAGCCAGGCCGCCGTATCGTTTTCCCCTTCCTGCATCCACACCACCAAGAGTTCCTTTTCCGGCACACTGTTTTCCTTCTGTTGGAACAGTGCCGGAAAAAACGAAATCAAAACCGCTATCAGCAAAAGAGCCACCACACAATAAATGCCTTTCTTCATGGTTTCACCTCAGAAAAGCATATGAAAAAACCGCACAAAAATACCGGGATATTCTCCCGGTATCGATTTTACTGTTCCATCTGCCTGCCCACAATGCTGGCAGCGGTTTCAGCCACTTTTACTTCGGTATCGCCCATTCGGGCATTCTGTTCCCGGGAAAGCAGCACCACAGCGCCAATGGCTTCCCCATCCGCAATAATAGGCGACACCACCTGCGCCGTATAGCCGGACGTGTCTTCCTCATTGGTCACAGGCATCAGCTTGCTGCCGCCGGTGCGGTTAAGGGTCATGGTCTGACGTCCCTGAATGGCACTTTCCAGATCCGGGCTGATGGGCTTATCCCACAATTCCTTTTTACTCACGCCGCTGGCTGCCACCACCTGATCCCGATCCACAATGCAGGCAATATGCCCCATGGAGCGAAACAGGCTTTCCGTATAATCTTTTGCAAAAGAGCTCATTTCGCCGATGGGCGAATATTTCTTCAAAATCACTTCGCCATCCCGATCCGTATAAATCTCCAGCGGGTCGCCGTCACTGATAACATGGACATCGAAAACCTTGTCCTTCTGGTTTCTGGCCGTCTGGACAATACGGCAATTCAAGTTCTCGATGCCCTGATTAAAATTTACGGTGTCCTCCATAGCTTCTGTGCGGATGAGGGTGTCGATGTCGCTTTGCAGGTGCAGTTCCAGGTGATCTTCAAAGACATAAATGCGGCTGATGATCAGTTCCAGATCGGTGCGGTCCAGCTTGTCTTTTTCGAGAATGTCCCGGAACACATCGATGGCGGTTTTGGCCGTACGGTTCACCTGAATGATGGTGTTCCGCTTGTCGGAAAGCAGCTGAATCTGGTTTTCCAGCCCGTCAATTTTCCGCTGCAGGTCGGCTTCCATTTCATCGTAGGTTTCCTCCAGCAGCTTTTCTTGCTCCGGATGCTTCATGATGTCCCGGATGCGCTGGCGTTTGGTCACCTTCAGTTCTTCCTTCAGCTCATTTTGCAGTTTGGCCAGGTTGTCCGCCGTGACTTCCGTTTCAGAAATATCGTCCGTTTCGCTGGCCAGATCGGCATTGAGCCTGTCCAGCATGGAAGTGGAAGAATCCATCACCTTCCGCACATAGATTTTCAGCAGTTCATCCAGTTTGTCCACCCGGATGTGATGGCTGGAACACCCTTTTTTCCCCCGGCGGTGATAGGTGCCGCAGGTGTAAGCCGGCTGCAAATCACTGCGGCTCATGGCGAACATGGGGCTGCCGCAATCGCCGCAGGTGAGGAAACCAGAGTAGAAATTGTCGTTTTTCTTCACACCCCGGTAGTGGCTGGTGGAGCGTTTCTCCCGCAGAGCTTTCGCCATGGCAAAGGTGCGGTAATCCAGAATGGGCTGGTGATGGTTTTCGATGACGATATGCTCGCCTTCGTCCAGCTTCACATCCTTGCCGTTGATCTTGGCGCGGGTGTACTTGCGCTGGCGGAAGGTGCCGATGTAGAAGTCGTTTTCCAGTATTCCCTGGATGGACACGATAGCCCAGTCCCGCTTGACCTCTCGCTTGCTCTCGCCGCCTTCAGCTTCCTTGCGCATTTGCTCACTCATGCGGGGCGTGGGAATGCCCTCGTCTGTCAGATGGTTGGCGATCTTCTTGTAGCCCCAGCCGTCCTCGATATACAGCTTGTAAATCAGCCGTACAATCTCCGCTTCCGTTGGCACGATCTCAAATTCTTTGTGCTTATTGACCCTGTAGCCATAAGGGGCGGCACAGATCCATTCCCCCTCCTGCTGGCGGTGCTTGATGACGTTTTTCACCTTTCGGGAGGTATCGGTCACCGGCATTTCGTTGATGAGGAACTGAAACTGGATCTTCAGCCATTCGTCATCGTTTGGATAGTCCACATTGTCCCCGATGGAAATGATGCGTATTCTGTTATCACGCAGATCTTCCAGCTCCACCAGGCCACGGCTGTTACGGCGGGAAAAACGGGAAAAGTCCTTGACGATCAGGATATCGTACTTGTGGCTCATCAGTTCCTTGCGCATCTGCTGGTACCCTTCCCGCTGCTCAAAAGTATAGCCGGAGCGGTCTCGGTCTTCAAAGAAGGTCAGCGTGCTGCCGGGAAAACGGGTCTTCACATATTCCTCGATGATAGCCTTCTGGTTCTCGATGGATACATTCTCCCTGTCCAGCTCATCATCCACGGAAATCCGGGCATACCCGGCAATGTCAAAGGTTTCGGTCAAGGGGTGTCACCTCCTGGGTTCGACAAAGTTCACTATTGTTTTCTTGAATATTTCTTAATACAGATAATATTGTATATCATATTCTGGTTTTTTTCAAGACTTTCTTAATGGAATGAATGCATGCAACGCCCGCAGTCATGATGTTAATATGCATTGCTTGCTATTTGTCAGAAGCTATGCTAAATAACAAATGAAAGGGAGGGAAACTAATGTTTGGAAAGATTTTGAAGAAACTTCGTCTGCATAAAGGTTTATCTCAAGAGAAAATCGCCAATGAATTGCATGTGGTTCGGCAAACAATATCAAAGTGGGAAATGGGAGTATCACATAGTTAAGGATATTGCCCCCAACTCACGCTTACACAGCTTGTTCACAACACAAAAAGGAGAACAAGCATATGAAACTGATCACCTGCGAATTCAACATAGACAGCGGCTGTGTGGAACTGCGATTTGATGACGGAACTGAACTGGGTATCGACTGCACTGTAGTGGAATCGGAGTATGCTCACACTGTGCAGCAAAAGACAGAACTGGACTGGTTGGTCTACAATGCTCCAGTGGAGTACGCGCAATTGGTGCTGAACAAGCGGATTCGTGATTATCTAAACATTGTCATCAAGTAATCGAACAACACATTACGATGCCCGTCAGCAACCAAGTGTAGCTCTGTAAAAAGTCATTTTCACATTTGCATAGCAAAGAAGCAAGTTAATATAGTCAAGAATTGCCGAGAGCGACCATGCGGTTACTCTCGGCAATTCCTTTACTTTTCAACACTCATCCAGCAGCCTTCTGCTCCGATCCCGTCTTCAGGAGGTGTTCGTATGCCTTTATCAATAAGGCATTCAATCACTGCATGATTTTCCCCTTTATGAAATCTTTATGCCGTCCGTCATACCCTAACATCAACTTAAAACAAAAACGAGTATGATGGACATGATAAGATGGCAAGGAGAATCATCATGAGCAAAACTATTCCTATGAGTCAGCGCATCACGCCTTTTCAGCTGATCATTATGGGCTTTGCCGGGGTGATCCTGCTGGGTGCGCTGGTGCTGATGCTGCCCCTGTCCTCCCGCAGCGGAACGGTCACCCCCTTTGGCGATGCGCTGTTCACCGCCACATCAGCCGTATGCGTCACCGGCCTGGTGGTACAGGATACAGCCAGTTACTGGTCGGGGTTTGGGCAGGCGGTGATCCTGCTGCTCATCCAGATCGGCGGCTTGGGCGTGATCACGGTGGCAGCGTCCTTTGCGCTGCTGTCCGGCAGAAAAATCTCTCTCATGCAGCGCAGCGCCATGCAGGAGGCCATCGCGGCTCCGCAGATGGGCGGCAT
>JAFSGG010000098.1 GCA_017434775.1 Clostridia bacterium | reverse complement strand
TCTGTGCCGAAGAAGGCAGCGTGGTTCAGGCGGTTCAGCCGCTTTTCGTGCCCGGTGGAATGGGTGATTTCGTGGAAGGCGGTGCTGTAGTATTCAGCGGTGGAGCGGAACTGCCGCAGCAGGGGAAGCACGATTTCATCGGTGGCGGGGCGGTAGAATGCCCGGTCGCCTTCCTGATGGGAAAGCCTGACCCCTTCCCGGTCAAGGTAGTCAGCAATGATTTCCTGAGCGGCTGCCAGCGTTTCCGCCCCATCCGGGAAAGCGGTTTCGGTGGTGTGTCTGGCTTCGATGCCTTCGCATTGGTCGATGTGAAACACATTGTAATACCGCAGGAAGGGAACCTCTTTGACTTCGCCTGTTTCTTCGTCCTCCTGTTCCACCCATTTCCAGAAGACAACCATCTGGCTTTTTTCGCCTTTCCTGACCTTGCCGCCCGCTTCCTGACACTGTTTGAAGGTCAGGTATTCGCCGGGGCGACCAAGCAGCATCTGGTTCAACAGGCTGTAAGGCTTTCCGGTGCTGCGGCTGATGGCTTTGCCGCAAGCGACCCAAGGTTTCTGCCAAGGAATGATGCCGTTTTCCATCTGTTCCATAATCCGGGCGGTGATTTCGCTGTAAATATCCATTTTGTGCTCCTTTCATCTTGTGGGGAGCACCTCAAGTGTGGTAGAATGAGGTGCTCCCCGGTTCTTGGTAGGTTCTGAGGGGCTGACCGAATGCTGTGGTAGGTGTTCGGTCTTTTTAGTTGATGGAGAAGCGGCGGGCGGTGGTCTGCTTGGTGTAAGCGGCTGCCACATCCGGCAGGGCTTTTTTCAATGCGGTGGTATCAATGCGGCTGCTGGTGAAGGTCTTCCAGTAGACTTTAAACGCCCCGGCGAACAGGGTTTCTTCGTCACCCATGACCCGCTTGATTTCGTCTTCCGCGGCGGCGATTTCCGCTTCCAGTTCTTCCTTCATCCGCTTCAGTTCCATCAGTTCCTTGACCTTGGCTTCCATGCTGGGGTTAGACATTTTGTTTTCCTCCTTTTTTGTGGGAATTGCTTTCCCTTACACCATATATTTTACACTATTTCGTTTAATTTGTCAACACATAATTTAAACTTTTTCGGGTAAATTTCAAATTTAAATTTGACACACAAAACGTATGCGTGTATAATTTCTGATAAAGGAGGCGATAAAATGAGTATGGTAGAATCAATTCGTATTGCGTTAGTAAAGAGAGGCAATTTGTCAGAATCGGAACTGGCAAGACGAATGGGAGTATCGCCGCAAAATCTGCACAACAAAATGAAGCGCGATAATTTCACGGAAACAGACCTTCGGGAAATTGCCAATGCTCTGGGGCTTCGTCTGGAGATTTCCTTTATTGACCCCGAAACAGGCGAAAAAGTATAAAAAAGAGGGAACAGCCACGCTTGGTGGTCTGTTCCCTTTGTGTATGTGGGGGTATGTTTTGGGTTTGGTTTTGGCACTCCATTCTCAAAACGCCCTGCCCCCTTCCCCATCCGCGAAACCGCTTAATTCAGATAATGCTGAATATCCCTTTTTGCTTTTCTCAATGATGAGGGGGTAATGAAAATGTCGGCGGCGATGGGTGTTGCGGGCGGTGTCTGTTTAGGCGGGTTCTGGACGATGCTTTCCAGATGGGCAATCCTTTCTTCCAACCGCTGAATGGTTTGCCGCATTTCCATCAACTCCATGTCATACTCAAAATTATTGGCTGCAACGGTGTCCTGAATGCACTATGATATCTGCTGGATATGCCGGTTGTGTTCCGGGTTTGTGCCCGCCGTGCCGCGCAGATTATTGATAGAATTCATATAGATGGTTTTGTTTCTGTTCTGAAACATGATGTTCACTCCTTGGGTCAATCCCATTTGTTTTCCTTTCTATAAAATGGTATTGCCGCACGGTCATATAGATTTGTTTTTATTCTAATCCAATAAATTTTCTCACATCTGCTGGAGGTCTACATGGAAAAGAAAAGGCGTAATCTGGATGATGTTTCTTTCGACGATGACAGACAAAAAGGAAAAGGCAAGCGGCATCATCAGAAAATAAAGCCCTATGTGGTGCTTCAATATCTGCTGAAATACACGGATGAAGAACATATTGTTTCGGCAGAAAACATTGTGGAAGCATTGCGGGATGAATATGGAATGGATGCGGAAAAGCGTGCCATTTATTCCGATATCAAGGAAATCAACACCGTTGCCCTGATGATACGTGAAGAATGCTCCATCACGGAAGCCGCAGAAATGCTGGAGGAAGATAAGAGCAACGATTTACGAATGGTGGTCTATGACCCACACAGAAAGGGCTTTTATGTGCGTGAACGCCCCTTTGCATTGGATGAACTGCGCTTGCTGGCAGAGTGTGTCTATGCCGCCAAATTCATCTCCGAAAATGCCGCCAAGCGCATGATTGACAGCATCGGCGAATTCGCCAGTGAAGCCCAGAAAGAAACCATTCAGCACGATGTGTATCTTGTTGACCGGATAAAAACCAACAATGCCCAAGTGATGCTGATGATTGACGAAATAAACAAAGCTATCAAAGGCTGGAGGAACGAAGAGGGCATCCGGCACAAGCCCTGCAAAATCAGTTTCCATTACCTGAAATACGAAATCAACAATCTGAAAACACAAGTAGAACGCCGCAAGGGAAAACCCTATATCGTAAGTCCCTATAAGCTGTTGATTAGCGATGGCAACTATTATTTGCTGGCATACAACGAAAGCCGCAAAAAGATATACCATTACCGCATAGACCGGATGCGGAAAGTCAGTTTGCTGGAGGATGAGCGGGAGGGGCAGGAGGAATATCAGAAACTTGATATCCGCACCTATTCCCAACGCCTGTTTGGCATGTATAGCGGCAAAAAGAAATTCGTCACCATCCGCTTCATTCCGCTCTTGCTGGACACAATGGTGGAACGCTTTGGCACCAACGCACAATACAAAATTGTGGATGACAGGCACTATGCCGTCACCGCCGAAGTGGAAATCAGCGACCTGTTCTATGGCTGGCTGCTGGGGTTCGGGAAAAGGGTGAAGATAATCAATCCACCAGAGGTGGTGGAGGAATTCAAGGCGTATTTAGTGAAAATGAATAGTATGTATCAATAAACAAAAGTCTTTGAGGAGGCTGCACAATGGCTATTAAAACACCTAAAACACTGTATCATTATTGTAGTGTCGATACTTTTTTTAACATTATTAAAAATAAATCCATATGGCTTTCGGATGTCCGCCAATCCAATGATGAACTTGAAATAGCATATATGAAAAACAAGTTTTCTGAACATGTAAAAAATGCTGCTTTCATTTTTCAATTTATCCATTTATCAAAACACGAAGAATTTGATAGTCTTCTTTTAAATGCAATTGTTGAGACATATTGCGAAACGAATACTCTGTCCAAAAACTGGGTGTTCTGCTTATCTGAGCAAGGAGATTTACTTAGTCAATGGCGTGGGTATGCTGATGATGGATACGGAATTTCTATTGGTTTTGACTCAGAACAACTCAGATTAATTCTTGATAAAATAGACAGAATAACTGATGCAAAAAATAAAAGATATGGTAGTGTCACATTAAGAAAAGTGAATTATTCTGAAAAGAAAATGCATGCAAAACTTGAAGAATGTATCGATTCTAATGAAATAGGCAAAAGCAACACTATAAAAGAGTTTAGGGAAAAATTGCTTCCTGCACTCATCGATGTAGAACTACACTCCCCCACATATAAAGCACCTTCCTTCAAAGAAGAAAAGGAATGGCGTATAGTTCTAAACATTCTATACAATCCCAATCATGAAAATACACCAATCAATATTGATGATGAATCTTGTTTCTTGGGGAATTTTGCATATACACCATCAAAAAGGCGTTTGGTCTCTCATTACGAACTGTCCTTCAAAGATTTTAAACCTCTTATCAGAAAGATTATACTTGGTCCCAAGTGTAAAGTTTCTCCTGAAGAAATGCGTCGGTTTCTATGTTCTTGCAAATTGCTAGATAATTCCGAAGATGAGCGTATAAAAATCGAAAAATCGTCCTCAAGTTACAGATAAACTAGAAACGGTCAGTTGCCCTGACCGTTTTTAATTCAAAGGATGATAAATAGATGTATCAAAGTTATTATGATGATGTCTATAAGTAGTATCAAAATTTCATAAAAGATGTATCAAAGAAGCATCAGAATAGTCCATCCAATGCTTTTGTTGCTTCCTGATAATCCTCCTGAAACAGATGCACATAGGTGTCATAGGTGATTTTCACCGATGCATGACCCAGAAGTTTGCTGATGACCTTCACTTCCACTCCGGCGGCAAAGAGAAGGCTGGCAAAGGTATGCCGCAGAGAATGGATGCCATAATGGGGCAAGCCCGCATTCCGGATGATGACCCGGAAGGAACGCTCAAAATTATCCACCATAACTGCCGTTCCGCGGGTGTTTGCAATCACATAGGAAGAAGGGTTCCCTTCCTTCAAAGCGACCAGAGCGCGCTCCGCAGACTGGTTTATGGGCACAATGCGGCGACCGCTGGAGGTTTTGGTGCTGTTCTGGGTTTGGGTCTGATAGCCGGACAAGGCATTCCCTTCTTCATCGCGCTTGCGGGTGATGATGCGGTTCTTATTTACGCTGATGGTTTTCTTCACAAAGTCAACATCCGTCCATTGGAGGGAAAGCGCCTCCCCCATCCTCAGACCGGTATTCAAAATCAGCATATACCCTTGAGCATAGTGATAAAGGGGCTTGCCGTTTTCATCCTTTTTCTCCAGTTCCCGCACCAATATCTTTACTTCCTCTTCGCTCAGCGACTTCACCTGTTTCACCCTTTCGCTGGAGGAAGGCAGCACCACGCCAAGGCAAGGATTCCGATGGATTTCTTCAATCATCAGGGCGTGCTTATAGCAAGCATTCAGAGCATCGTGGATCTTTTTCACGCTGGAATAGGAAAGTTCCTTTTGCCGATAGGCGTTATTGATAAGCCGCTGCACTTCGTCCCGGGTCAGCAAATCAAAGCGCACATTGCCGATGACAGGCAGGATATGATTGTTCACCACGCTCTCCAGACGGTCATAGCTGGAGGGCTTCAGTTTCTGAAACTGATAGGTTTTGAGCCAGTAAAGAAAGTAATCCCGCACGGTGTAGCGCACGGATGACACACTTTCTGTTTCATTCAGGGAACGCCTGAAAGCCTTGAGTTTCTTTTCCACTTCCCCTTTGGTTTTGGCGCTGAACCGCTTAAAAAGTGCTTTGCCGTCCGGGGTGGTACCAAGGCTGATTTTCGCCGTCCATTTGTTTACACTTTCCTGATAGACCGTGCCATCGCCCCAATTTTTCTGCATGCGCATTGCTCAAATATGCTCCTTCCAAACGGGCTGAAAACCGGTTTTTTCAGCGACCATTTAGCGACCAATTTAGCGACCAAATTCGGGGTTTTTGAGCCCCTTTTTCGGGGTTTGGGGAAGAATGAAAACGAAACAAAAAAACACGGAAACCCTTGTATCATAAGGATTTCCGTGCTTTTTACTGGAGGCGCAGTCCAGATTCGAACTGGAGCATAAAGGTTTTGCAGACCTTCGCCTTACCACTTGGCTACTGCGCCGAAAAAATGGAGCGGTAGACGAGGCTCGGACTCGCGACCTCCACCTTGGCAAGGTGGCGCTCTACCAACTGAGCTACTACCGCTTATATGGTGCCTTGGGGCGGAATCGAACCACCGACACTGTGATTTTCAGTCACATGCTCTACCGACTGAGCTACCAAGGCTTATGGCGACCCGGAAGGGGCTCGAACCCTCGACCTCCAGCGTGACAGGCTGGCATTCTAAACCGACTGAACTACCGGGCCATATGTGGTGGGAACAACAGGGCTCGAACCTGTGACCCTCTGCTTGTAAGGCAGATGCTCTCCCAGCTGAGCTATGCTCCCCCGCCTCTGTTTGTGCTGCTTGCGCGGCACGAGAGTTATAATACAGCATTTCCAAGCATTTGTCAAGCATGATTTTCAAATTTTTCTGTTTTTCTTAAAAAGTTTTTTGAAAAGGAAAATCGGGTGGGTGTAACAGACAGCGGAATATGTGGGAGAAGCATTATTCTTGACAAATGAAAAACAGGAGGGGCAAGCCCCTCCCCTACGGAGTTCGTCAATCAGTGGTCCGGATTATTATCCAATGAACCGATCATTCACGGGGAACCCGGAAAAATGATGGCGTCTCTTTAATCTTTATTCTGGATTATTCCAACTGCCCGCCCTGTTCAATGATTTTGAACATATCGATGCGAGTCTGGTGGCGGCCGCCCTCAAATTCGCCCTTGACGAAATTTTCCACAATCAGCTTGGCCAGTTCCGGCGCGATAACGCGGCCGCCCAGGGCCAGCATATTGGCGTCGTTATGGGCACGGCTCATTTTGGCGGAGTAGCAATCACTGCAGTGGCAGCAGCGGATGCCGTCCACTTTATTGGCGGCGATGGAAATGCCAACGCCCGTGCCGCACAGCACGATGCCGAAATCACATTCTTTGTTCACCACTTTATTGGCCACCCGCAGGGCAAAAACGGGATAATCCCGGCAATCCCCTTCGTGCATGCCCAGGTCCACATATTCAATGCCCAGTTCCGTCAAGGTTTCTTCAATGGGGCCCTTCAGGGGCATCCCGGCGGGGTCACAGGCGATGGCAATTTTCATATGATTAACTTCCTTTCATAATGGGTTTGCACAGACAGTATACACCAATTTCCCCGGCATATCAAGCAAAAAACCATTGACAAACTTCTCATCCCTTGCTATAATGACCCTCCACGTTTCTGATACGCACGTTCGACCGACCCAAAGTTAATACGGAGGAAGAAATGCACTATATTGAAGTTGAAAACCTCAACAAGTCTTTTACCGTGCGCAAAAAACGGGAAAAGGGCCGTTTGACGCGGGAAAAAACCGTCATTCACGCCCTGCAGGACGTTTCCTTTCATATTGATGAAGAGGAGCTGACGGGGTACATAGGCCCAAACGGAGCCGGAAAATCCACTTCTGTGAAAATTCTTTCCGGCATCCTGACCCCGGACAGCGGCAAGGCCACCGTAGGCGGCCTGACCCCCTGGACAGAGCGGAAAAAGCATGTAGAGAACATCGGCGTGGTGTTCGGCCAGCGGATGCAACTGTGGTGGGACGTGCCGATCCTGGACAGCTACCGGCTGCTGAAGGATATTTATAAGATAGACAAAAACGATTTTGAAAACCGGCTGGAAGAATTGACCGATGCACTGGACCTGAAAGAGCTGCTGGCTACGCCGCTCAGGCTGATGAGCCTGGGGCAAAGGATGCGGGCGGAGCTTTGCGGCAGCCTTTTGCACAGCCCGAAGCTGCTGTTCCTGGATGAACCCACCATCGGGCTGGATGCGGTGAGCAAACTGAAGCTGCGGGAATTTTTGCAGAAAGAAAACAAGGAAAAGGGCACCACCATCCTTTTGACCACCCACGACATGGAAGATATTGCCGCCCTGTGCAATCGTGTGATGGTGCTGGGGCATGGCAAAAAGCTTTTTGACGGCCAGCTGCCCGACCTGCTCTCCCGGTACGATACCCAGCGCACCATCCATGTGCGCTATGATACGGCACCGGATTTTTCTTCCCTGCCGGAAAGCTGCACCCTGCAAAAAGAAGGGGACAATTATATCATCACCTATGCCCCGGCAGAATTGCCCACGGCGGAAATCATTGCCCGGCTGCAGCAGGCTGGCCGTATGCAGGAAATGACCGCCCAGTCCCAGAATATCGACCATCTGATCGCCCGGATGTACAGGGAGATGGATTTATGAAGAAATATTTATCCACTTTCCGGATGCGCTGGAAAATGGAAACCCAGTACCGGGGTGCGGCCATCGGCGGCATTGTGTGCCAGATGGTGTTCGGGCTGATCTTGATTTCCGTTTACCGGGCACTGTATCAGGGCAATCCCCAAAGCATGCCCCTTTCCGCCATCGTCACTTATGTGTGGCTGCAGCAGGCCTTTTTCCGGATGCTTTTGTCCTCTGACAATGACCTGATGGACAAGATCCGCACCGGAGGGATTGCCTACGAAATGTGCCGGCCGGTGAACCTGTACGGCTATTACTACGCGCGGATCATGGCCATGAAACTGACGGGCAGTCTGCTGCGGGCCATTCCCATGCTGATCGTGGCCAGCCTGCTTCCGGAAGGCTGGGGCATTGGCGCGCCCACCTCTTTACCGGCGCTGCTGCTTTCTCTGCTGGGGCTGACGATGGGGCTTTTTTGCATGTGCGCGCTGGAAAACATCACCATGGGCATTACCATGCGCACCATTGATTTCAAGGGCTTCCAAGCCCTTCTGAACCTTTTGATGGCCACCTTTTCCGGCAACATTCTGCCCCTCACCCTGTTTCCGGACAGCTGGCAGCCTATCGTAAAGCTTTTGCCCTATGCCCAGCTGCTGGATGCTCCCATCCGCATTTACACCGGGGAAACACCTGTTGCACAAGCCGGAGAAGTATTCCTGATCCAGGGCGCATGGCTGTGCATTTTTGTAGCACTGGGGCTTTTCTTATGGCACCGGAACACAAAGAAAATGATTGTACAGGGAGGTTAAGATGAATACGATCAAATTATACCTCCATTCCATGAAGATGCTTTTGAAAAGTCAGCTGCAATACCCCTGGAGTTTCTGCCTGCAGACCATTGCCCAGATTGTGATGGAAGGCGGCGAAATGATGGCGGTGCTGCTGATCGTGAACCGGTTCCAGAGCCTGAACCAGTGGACAGGCGGCGATCTGCTTTTCTTCTTTGGCATCATGAGCATTACCTTCTACCTGACGGAATGTTTCGGCCGGGGCATTACGGGCAATTTTGCCGCCCTGATCCGCTCCGGCAATCTGGATACTTTCTTCCTGCGGCCCCGGGGCATTATGACCCAGGTGATTTGCCATGCCATTGACCCCCGGCGCATCGGCTGCATTGCGGTGGGGGTGGCGGCGCTGGTGATAGGAAGCAATCAGAGCCGTGTAATCTGGACGATGCCAAAAATTTTCCTCTTTACGGAAGCCGTTCTCTTTGGTATGCTGTTGATACTGGGATTGTTCCTGATCGAAGCGGTGTTCGCCGTGCATTCCGTAAAGTCCATTGAATTGGTGAACGCCGTCACCTACGGCGGCAGAAGCGCCTGCCAATACCCCATTGATGCCTTCCCCGGGCCCCTGCGGGTGCTCTTTGGCACACTGGCGCCCTTTGGGCTGGTATTGCAGGTTCCCTCCGCCGTGATATTGGATAAGCCCCTCATGGGCATTGACGGCGCATGGGCGTTCCTGTGCCCCCTTGCCGGCGTATTATTCTTTGCCATTATGTATTTTGTTTTCCAGAAAGCCATGAAATTTTATCGTTCCACAG
Source organism: Clostridia bacterium (assembly GCA_017434775.1). Lineage (GTDB taxonomy): Bacteria > Bacillota > Clostridia > Christensenellales > Aristaeellaceae > RUG563. Next base: position 9,846 of record JAFSGG010000098.1, on the reverse strand, counting down.
GGAGTTGATCTTCTTTGCCCCACATTACCACCCAGGCCATTGTGCTGCGTCATGCGGATTACCGGGAACACGACCGGATGCTGACGCTTTTTTCGCCCACCCTGGGCCGGGTGGAAGCCTTGTGCCGGGGGTGCAAAAAAGTCGGCAGTCCCCTGCTGAACTGCAGCGAATGGTTCGCCTTTGGAGAATATGTGCTCTACACCGGAAAAGGGCGGATGACCGTGGTTTCCTGCAACCTGACGGAAAGCTTCTACGCCCTGCGCAGCGATTGGGACAAATTGAAATACGCCACCTACATGCTGTCCGTATGCGAAGCCATGGTGCAGCCGAATGAACAGAACGTACATCTGTTCACATTGCTGGTTCGTTCCCTGTCCCGGCTGTGCTATCAGGACAAGGATGCAAGAGCCGTGACTGCTGCTTTCCTTTTGCACGCCGCATCCATCGGCGGCTATCGTCCCCGTCTTTCCCACTGCGTGAAATGCGGACGGCGGCTGGACGATACTGAAATACGCCATTTTGATCCGGAAGACGGCGGTCTGGTGTGCCCTCCGTGCAGCGAGATGATGGACAGGCTATTGTCCCTCTCCCCCCGGGAAAATGCCTGGATGCGGGACGTGCTGACAGTAGGGATCGATAAAACGGAATTACCAACGGACGATGCACCGGCTGCCCTGCTTTCTGCTTTTCTGGAAGAGCGGCTGGAAAAGCCCATCCGGCACAAAGGCCTGTTTTAAGGAGGTTTCCCAATGAAGCACATCCTCATCATCGGCAGTGCCAATGCGGATTATGTGATCCATACGGACCGGCTGCCCAGGCTTGGCGAAACCCTGCCCGGCCGCGATTTTTCCGTGAACATCGGCGGGAAAGGGCTGAACCAGGCCATTGCCGTGCAGAAGCTGGGCGGACAGGCTGCTTTTCTTGGGGCAGTGGGCCATGATATGAACGGTGCGCTGCTGCTGAAAGCCATGGCGGATCAAAGCATTTCTTTCCACGGCATCTGCTCCGATAAGGAATCCACCGGCATCGCGCTGATTACCGTGGTAAAGGGGGATAATTGCATCCTGCTGCATCCCGGGGCCAACAGCTGCATGAGGGCTGAGGTGATCCAGGAAAAGAAAGAATTGATTGAAAATGCCGCTGCTGCGATTTTCCAGCTGGAAATTCCTCCGGAAGCGGTTATGGAGGGCATCCGCATAGCCCACACTGCCGGTGTTCCGGTATATCTGAACCCAGCTCCAGCCCGTGACCTGCCGGAAAACATTTATCCCCTGATCGACTACCTGATTCCCAACGAGCACGAAGCCGCCGCCCTTTCCGGCGTGGAAGCAGAGACGGAAGAAGGCTGCCGGGAAAACATTCGTTTCTTCCGGGAAAAGGGGGTAAAAAACGTGCTCATCACCCGGGGCGAAAAGGGATGCGCCTATCACGAAGAAAAGGCCGTTCATTTCTGCCCGGCGGTGAAAACCACGCCTGTGGACACCACCTCCGCCGGGGACACCTTCATCGGCGCCTTCTGCGTGCAGATGCTGGCCGGACGGAATATCCATGAAGCCGTAAAGTATGCATGCCGTGCTGCTGCCATCACCGTCAGCCGTCCCGGGGCTGCTGCTTCCATTCCCACAGCAGACGAAATATAATAAAAAAGAGAGACTTTATCCCATCGGATAAAGTCTCCTGAAACATTCAGAAGTGTGGTTTTTCCCCTGAAAAACCCATCCTCAACACTTCCTGTTTCGCTCTTATCATACGCCGGATGCAGAAAAATTATGCACGGCGTATTTTCTTATTTTATTTCAAAATTTCGCGGATGGCGGCAAGCTCCCTTACACTGCGTTCCGGAATAGCATGCTCCCGAAGAACGGGGATATTGGCATCCGTCTTTACTAGGGACAACAACGCTTTCACATTCAATTCCCCTTCAAACAGCGGCCGGTCCGGCTTTTTGCCGTCCGCATCCAGCACAAAATCCTTCAGATGCATGGCAATGAGCCGGTCTTTGAACGCATCGTAGCAAGAACGGAAAAAGCCAGGCTGATCCATCACCGTTTCCCGGGAGAGAAGGTTCACCGCATCCCAGATGATATGCACCCGGGAAGAACCCACCTTATCGATGACTTCCAGCGTTTCGTCCACATTGTGCATCACATGGTCATACACCGGCTCAATACCGATGTTCACGCCCTGCTTTTCGGCGGCTTCAGCCATACGCTTCACGCTGTCGATCAGCCGTTCCATGGCCGCTTTCCGGTCCCCGCCGGCCTTATCAAAATTGGTGGTTTCCGTGCCCACGCAGCCGGCGTTCAGCGCCTTGGCCGCCGGCAGGGCGGCGATGAAAGTATCCACCTGCTGGCGGCGCGTTTCCCGATCCGGCAGGGCAGGATCAATATAGCAGCCTACCACGGCCAGATGCAATTTATGCTTTTGCAGCGCTTTGGCCGTTTCTTCCAGAAAAGCTTCCGGCACAGGATAAGGGATGCTAAAAGACTTTTTGAACGCCAGCTGAGCGGCAGCAAAGCCATCCCCGGCAATGCTTGCAAACAGTTCGTCTGGTGTGCTGCCCCGGTAATCATGGGCCCGGGCGCCCAGAACGGGCATCTCAGCCCTCCAGGGAACGCAAGTATTCCATGCATTCCCTGGCCTCCGTGATGCCGTCCGGCTTACAGGTTTCGCTTTCCACGATGATCATCAGGTTCATATCCAGAGCCTTTTGCCAAACGGCTTTTACCGGCGCCGTCCCCTGCCCCAGGGGCATGCCTTCGCCGCCCATAAAGCCGTCTTTCAGATGAATGGCCACCAGACGGTTCTTCAGTGCATCCATCATCTGCAGGGGATCCTTCCCGGCATTATAGGCCCAGTAGGTATCCAGTTCCAGTTTCATTTCCGTACGGTTCACCAGTTCGTCATAGATGATCTGCCCGTCCTGATTGGGTACAAATTCATGGCTGTGGTTGTGATAAGCCAGGGTGATGCCCGCCTGCGCCAGCACGGGCCGGGCAGCGTTGACCAGCTGAATAAAGGCATCCAGCTTTTCTTTGTTGCTCAGGTCATGGCCGGGAATAATCAAAAGATTGCAGCCCAGGTCATGATGATCTTCGATGGTTTTTTGGATATTTTCTTCCATCAGTGCCGGGGCACCGGTATGGGTGCCGGAAATCTTCAGCCCGGCCTGATCAGCCCAGAGGCGGATGGTTTTGGCATCCGGCAGCATGCCGCCAAAGAGCTCCGCTTTCTGATAACCCAGTTTCCCCATTTGCATGAAGGCTGCCTGATAATCCTGCGCCACTGCATCCCGCACGCTGTACATCTGAATACCGTATTCCATGATGAACGGCTCCTTTTTGTTTTTTCGGTGTTTTCATTATAGCATCATTTGGAAAAAAGGTAAACACCGCATTGCAGCTACTGGAAAAAAAGAAAAAGGTGTGGTATACTGATAAAAAATCTGCAAAAAGGATTGAATGGATTATGGCAAAGAAACATCAGTACCGGGCCAGCGCCGCCGAAAAGAAAAAGCGCCAGGCAGAACAGCAAAAGCAAAAAAACGCAGCCTTCTGGGCCAAATATAAGATGCCCGTGATCATCGGTGCTGCCGCACTGATCGTCATTGTGATCGCCGCCGTGCTTATTATCAACGGCATCGCCGCAGCCGGTTCCATCCCCATGAAGGGCGGCCAGCTGGAAGGCGTGCAGCCCAACTGGCTGGTGGACAAGCTGGGCGGTGAAAATTCCAGAAACTATTTTAAGGTGGCCGAAGTAAATATCCCCGATGGTTATAAGGATCTGGGCGGCCTGAAAAACGATCCCCTGGAACAGAACTTTTTCCTTGTGCCCACGGCGGAAGACGCCATGGTGGAAAACGTAACCATCATGAGCATGCCCGGCAAAAACCCGCAGGATCTGGCCAATGGTCTGGGGGAAAACCTGGAGTACCTGATGATGTTTGAACCCGTGCAGATGGAAATTGCCGGGAAGAATGTATACATGCGTATCCTGGTCAGCGCCAATTATGAAATGAATGCCAATAACGCCATGGGCAGAGACAGCGGCGTATATTACTTCATCGGCGCCTATACGGATGCCATGAAGGATGGCAGTGTGATGGTATGCATGACCACCAAGGATTTCCCCAGCGTGGAAGAACTGCCGGCCAAGGAAGATATTATGGATGCCCTGGAAGAAATTTTCGCCGGCATCACCATCATGTAAACGACACACAGCCGTCCGGCCGATACCGGGCGGCTGCTTCATCTGACGGAGGCCTATATGAACAAAAGAATTCTGGCCATTACCCTGGCGCTGCTGATGATCCTCCCCCAGGCTATGGCGCTGGAAATGGCTTATGATGCACAAACAAATACCCTTTCCGGTGCAGCACCCGGATTTCTGATCAAAAACCTGGGCACCGATGAACAGCCCCGGTATACAAAAATCGCCGAAGTGACCATTCCGGAAGGCTTGAAGGATCTGGGCGGATTGAAAAGCGATCCCCTGGAACAGAATTTCTTTCTGGTTCCTGCGGATGAAACTTCTTTTGCCGATACCATTCTGATTATGTACATGCCCGGAAAAAAAGCAGAGGATATGGCTGCCGTTTACGGCCAGTATCAGGATTTTCTTTCCATGACGGAAGCGGAAAACCGATCTTTTGCCGGACACAATGTGCATCTGCGCACCCTGCTCCATGAAGAATACGATTATGACGACATGGGCAACAAAACAGATTTACTGGGGTACTACCTTTCCTGCGCCACTTACACCAATGCAGGCGATGGTGCGCTGATGGTGGCCGTGTTTACCAAAACCACGTTGGATCCAAACACTTTGCCCGCCCCCGACGCCCTGTACGCCCTGCTGGAAACGCTGTACAGCGGCATTCAGCTGGAAAAAAATTTCAATGAAACAGAAGAGGGGCAGTAAGTGTGACGGAAAGGATGGCTTTATCCTTTATAGCACATGATAGCTTCCCCTTTGATAAGCTTACAGTTTTTTGTACTTACATAATAAAATGAAAACAGCGAACTTGTGTTTTGTGAAGGAGTACTGAAAATGGAAAGAAGCGAAATTATTAAAAGGGTTGCACCCTGCTCTTTAATGTGCCACACTTGTTCGGCATATAATGATGGTGAAATTTGAGTGTCAGCGAAAAACTTATTAAAATATATAGACAATGGATGGAAGGAAATCAACAAATTAGAGAATGCGGTATAGAGGCATTTTGGAAAAACAACTCCGAAAATCCGCATTACAAACCATATAAAAAGTAATAAAACTTCCACTTTTCCGGGCAAACAAAAAACACTTTTACCTCTGTTTCCAGAGAGCACACATACATAAAACAAACGAGCAACCGATCGACGGATGCTCGTTTATTCGTTATTGGATCAATTGTTCCTTATAAATTCTTCCGCCATCGGCTCAGCTTTTTTCTTTTCTGTTTTGCATGCACACCAGGGATTTTTCCGGCACGCCCACGCAGGCGGCCATCACCGGACATTTCACCATCAGCAGAAAATAGATGTTCTTTTCTTCCTCACTGAGGGATTCATAATTGGCCTGGCCTTTGGCGATCACCACATCAGCCGCATCATAGACCGCCCTGAAAGAAGCGCTGACCCGGGGCAGCACTGTGCCCAGAGAAGAATCGCCGTTGGAAATCACTTCCGCTGCTTCATCCATCCCCACAAAAAGCGCGTCCTCCATGGTGTTATCGTTCACCACGGCTTCCCCCCGGACGGCAAAATACACCTTGCAGCCCGGGTTCACTTTGCGAATATGGCGGATGAGCAGCTTATCGAAGCAAATTTCGCCGCAATTATCCCCCAGATACAAAATCGTCCCAGCCCGACGGATATCCTGAAGCAGATTTTCGGTATCATCCACCGTCAGTTTCATTTCCTCCGCTTGAGCAAAGGTGAGGCGGATGTTTTCCTCTACCCGGCCGTGCACCGGATTGAAATCGATGATATTGGCCAGAATGGCGTGCTTCACCGCAGCAGAAAAAGTAGTGATTTTTTCTTCAAAATAGGGCATCTGCTGCAAAAAACGGCGGTTGTAAAAGGCTTTCGTTTCCCGGTAAGGATCATCGCAGCGGCAATGCGCTTTGATCAGGCGAAAATTTTCGCCGATGATTTCGGGATTGGTTCTGGAAAAATCCATCCGGCTCATGTGCTGAAAGATTTTCTGATACAGGCTTTCCCTGTCTTCCAGCTGCAGCATTTGGGCAGTTCGGATCGCCTGATTGACAAGGCAGGGCAGGCATTCTTCGTGGATTTTCACGATTGCTTCCCTTCCTCTTTCAGCATTTCCCGGGCGTGCACCTTGGCACTTTCTTCCTCGCCGCCCAGCATACGGGCAATTTCCGAAACCCGTTTTTCCCCTTCCAGAACGGAAAGTTTGGTATGGGTGCGGCTGCCGTCAAAGGCCTTTTCCACCAGGTAATGGCAATCGGCCAGAGCAGCAATCTGCTGCAGATGGGTGACGCACAGCACCTGCCGGTCCCGGCTGATCATCTTCATTTTTTCGCCCACCACCTGAGCCGCCTTGCCGGAAATGCCGGTATCGATTTCGTCGAAGATCATGGAGGGAATGCCTTCCCGCTTGGCGGCCACGGATTTGATGGCCAGCATCAACCGGGACAATTCGCCGCCGGAAGCGATCCGGGAAAGGGGCTGCATTTCCTCACCCCGGTTGGGCGCAATGAGGAAGCAGGCGCTTTCCAGACCATGCTGGGAAGCCGGTGCCGGCTGCAACCGAGCCTGAAAACGGGTACCGCCCATGTTGAGATCCTTCAATTGCACTTCCATTTCTTTTTCAAAAGCCAGCGCCAGCTTTTTGCGGCTTGCCGTCAAAAGCGCCGCCGCCTGCTGATAATCATTCGCCGCCTGCTTTTCTTCCTTTTCCGTCTTGACAAGGCGGTCGTCCAAGGTTTCAAAGCCGGAAAGTTCCGCTTCCATTTCGCCCAGCTTTTCCACCATATCGGCGGTGGATGCCCCGGCGTATTTCCGGGACAGCCGGCGGATCACATCCAGCCTCTCTCTTATTTCTTCCAGCCTGTCGGGATCAAAATCCAATGCAGAAATCATTTTCCGCACGGTGAGCCCGGCATCTTCCGCTTCGTAATAGAGGCCGTCCAGCCGGGCCTGCAGAGCGGAATATTCTTCATCCAGATTGCTGATGGGCGCAAGGGCAGCCACCGCCCGGCGCAGGCTTTCCACCGCCGCCGACGAACCGTCGTACAGGTATTCGAAAGCATCCCGCAGGCTGTTTTCGATTTTTTCACCGTTTTTGAAGATATCCCGTTCTTTGGTCAGGGCATCTTCTTCCCCGGGGATCAGATTGGCCTCCCGCAGTTCATTCACCCGAATCTGCAAAAGTTCCATCCGCTCCTGGGCATCGGCCGTTTGCCTTTTCAATTGCTGCAAAAGCTTTTTCTTTTCCTGCCAGAGGGTAAATGCTTCTTTTGTATTCTGCAACAATTTTTCATGCTTTGCATCCCCGGTGGCATCCAGAAAAGCCAGATGCTTTTTCTCATCCATCAGAGATTGATGGGCATGCTGGCCGTGGATATCCATGAGCAGGCCCGTCAGCTGCTGATACTGGGCTGCCGGTAAAAGCGTACCGTTCACCCGGCAGGAAGAGCGGCCCTGCAGGGTAATCTCCCGGGCTAAAATGACTTCATCGCCGTCGTCCAGTTCCTGTTCACGCAAAAAAGCCCCGGCAGCAGGGCAATCGCTGATATCAAACACACCCTCCACCCGGGCCTTTTGCGCCCCGGTGCGAATCAGTTCCTTCTGGGCTTTGCCGCCCAGCAGCAAAACCACCGCATCCACAATAATGGATTTGCCTGCGCCGGTTTCGCCGGTCAATACATGCAGGCCTTTCTGAAACTGAATATCCAGTTCATCCATCAGGGCAATATTTTCAATTCGCAATGAAAGCAGCATAATGAGCCTCGCTTATTTCAGCAGTTCCTGGAATTTCTTGACCGCCTTGGCCGCTTCGTTTTCGTCCTTCACGATAGCCAGGATGGTATTATCCCCGGCCATGGTGCCCATAATTTCCGGCCAGCGCATGGAATCGATGGCTTCCGCCGCCACATTGGCGCTGCCGGAAAGGGTTTTGATGACAATAATGTTCTGGGCATAGTTGATGGACAGCACAGAATCCACAAACATGCGCACAAAACGATCAGACAAGCCATGATCCGCCCGGTCGCTGGTGGCATATTTATACCCACCCTTGGGGCTGAGCACCTTCAAAAGGCGCAGCTCCTTAATATCACGGGATACCGTGGCCTGGGTGACCACAATGCCCATTTCCTTCAGCTTGGCGGAAAGTTCTTCCTGGGTTTCAATATCATAACGGTCAATAATGGAAAGAATGGCCGTCTGGCGTGCATTCTTCAAGGGCACTCACTCCTCTGTTTTCGGTATGCAGATCATTACGAAATTGCATATACATGAGGAGTATACCATATTTATACACAATTTACAACAACTCAAAACAAGATGTACAACAAAAACACCGTTTTCTTCCTTCTCCTTGACAAACGGAGCAGAAAATTTTATGATAGACGGGTCCGGCAGGGGATTTTGCATATGCATGCATATGCAGGAAAGCCGGAAAGGAAAGGAAAACATATGAACACCATCTATCAACCGGCAGATGAACAGAGCATCCGGACGGCCGCCGCCCTTTTGAAAGAAGGGCAGTTGGTGGCTTTCCCCACCGAAACCGTGTATGGCCTGGGGGCCGATGCGCTGAACGAAGAAGCCGTAAAGTATATTTTTGCCGCCAAAGGCCGCCCGGCGGATAACCCTTTGATTGTGCATGTGGCGGACAAAAGCCAGCTGGATGATTTATGCGAAGTGACTCCGGAAGCAGAAAAGCTGATGGACGCTTTCTGGCCGGGTCCTTTGACCATCCTGCTGAAAAAGAAAGCCGCCGTGCCGGACGTGACCACCGCCGGGCTGCCCTCCGTGGCCGTGCGTTGCCCGGATCACCCCGTGGCGCTGGCCCTGCTCAAGGAAAGCCAGGTGCCGGTAGCCGCCCCCAGCGCCAACCGTTCCGGCCGCCCCAGCCCCACCACCGCAGAACACGTGTATGAAGATATGAACGGCCGCATTGCCATGATCCTGAAGGGCGGCGATTGCCGGGTAGGTGTGGAAAGCACGGTGCTGGATATGACGGGCAGCGTGCCCTGCATCCTGCGCCCCGGCGCCGTCACCCGGGAAATGGTGGCCAAAGTGCTGGGCAGCTGCACCGTGGCAGACAGCGTGATGCGCCCCCTGAAAGAGGGCGAAGCCGCTCCCTCCCCCGGCATGAAGCACAGGCATTATGCCCCCAAGGCGTCCATGACCGTGTATGTAGGAGATCACGAAAAGGTGATCGCCGAAATCTGCCGCCGGTATGATGCAGCAGAGAACGCTGTGATTCTGGCCATGGAAAACGATATACCAGCTTTTGGCGCTCGTCATACCCTGTCCATCGGCGCATCCCCCGAAGAAACAGCCCATCTTCTGTTCAAACGCCTGCGGGAAACTGACGAAATGGGCGTGTCCCTGGTGCTGGCCCAGGGCTGGGAAGGGGAAGAAATGGTGCTGGCGGTGATGAACCGCATGGCAAGAGCCGCAGCGTTTGACGTGGTAAAGCTGTGAGGAAAGCCGTTTGTGGGGTTTCATCCCACGTCCCACAAGGGTCCGCAACCTCAATCTACGCCATGGTCACTGGCGCTCCCAATGCTTGTTTCGGTTGATTCATTCGGCTTCCTGCGGCTTTCAGCCGCTCCCTCCACTGGAGGGCCGGTCGCCTCATTCACCCTTGACCCATCCTGCGGATGAAGTA
>JAFSGG010000097.1 GCA_017434775.1 Clostridia bacterium | reverse complement strand
GCAAAGGGCCATTTCACCCAGGAAATCACCGATTTCTACGAAGAAGGCCTGGAAAAGACCGTTATCGAAATGAACCCCGTCATCATCCGCTTCCTGTACGAACAGAACAAAGCGGTGGCCGACGGCACCATTGAACATAACTACCCCCACTGCTGGCGCTGCAAGCGGCCTTTGATCTACAAGGCCATGGACGCCTGGTATTTCAACATCGATATGCTGAAGGACCGGCTCATTGAAACCAACGAGCAGATCAACTGGATTCCCGAAACCGTCAAGCACGGCCGTTTCGGCCAGTGGCTGCAGAACGCCCGGGACTGGAACATTTCCCGGAACCGCTATTGGTCCACCCCCATCCCCATCTGGGAATGCGAATGCTGCGGCAAGCGGGTGGTACTGGGCAGCGTGGCCGAAATTGAAGAAAAGAGCGGCATCCACCTGACCGACCTGCACCGCCAGTATATGGACCTGGTCACCTTCCCCTGCGAATGCGGCCACACCATGCGCCGTGTGCCCGAAGTGCTGGACTGCTGGTTTGAAAGCGGCTCCGTCACCTTCGCCCAGAAGCACTATCCCTTTGAAAACAAGGATTGGTTTGAAACCCACTTCCCCTGCGATTTCATCGTGGAATATACCGGCCAGATCCGCTGCTGGTTCTATTACATGCATGTAATGGCCGTGGCCCTGTTTGACCGGCCGGCTTTCAAAAACTGCATCGTCCACGGCACCCTGCTTGCCAAGGACGGCAAAAAGTTCTCCAAGTCTTCCAAGAACTATACCGACCCCATGGAGCTGATGCACCGCTTCGGTACCGACGCTTTCCGCCTGTACCTGTACCAGAGCAACGCCATGCTGCTGGGCGACCTTCGCTTTGATGAAAGCGGCATTGCCGATGCCTATCAGCAGCTGATTGCTCCCCTCTGGAGCGCCTGCAACTTCTTCATCTCCTATGCCAATGTGGATGATTATCAGGGTGATGTGGACAAGCTGCCCAAGTCTGATAATCAGCTGGATAAGTGGATGCTGGCCAAGCTGTATGAAACGGAAAAAGCCATCACCTCTGCCATGGACAGCTATCAGGTGGATCAGTTCGTCACCCCCCTCATTTCCCTGGTGGATGGCCTGACCAACTGGTTCATCCGCCGTTCCCGCCGCCGTTTCTGGGGCAGCGGCATGGATGCCGATAAGCAGGCCGCTTACGACACCCTGTACTACGTGCTGGTGAACACCATTAAGCTCTATGCTCCCGTGGCGCCCATCATGGCGGAACATTTGTACCGCATCCTCACCGGCGAAGAATCCGTCCATCTGGCCGATTGGCCCCAGATCGCGGAAGAATACAAGGATGAGCAGCTGCTGAGCCAGGTTTCTCTGGTGATGGATATCATCACCCTGGCCCGCTCCATTCGCAGCAAAAACAACATCAAAAACCGTCAGCCCCTGCCCCTGCTGCAGGTAGCCCTCAATGACAAGGGCCAGAACGCCGTGGTGGAAGACTTCAGCGCCATCATCGCAGAAGAGCTGAACGTGAAGAAGCTGGAAGTGATGGACGACGTGGAAAAGATCGCCACCGTCAAGTACGCTCCCTTCTTCGATGCCATCCGTGCCAAGTATCCCACGCAGATCCCGCTGATCATCAAGGCCATCAAGTCCAACCAGTTCAAGGTGGAAGGTGATAAAGCCCTGCTCAATATAGGCGGCGAATACCAGGCCTTTGACAGCGACGTACTGCTGATCACCTACGCCGCAAAGAGCGGCATGCATGTGGCCGGCGATAAGGGCGTGGTGGTATCTCTGGATATGACGGTAACGGACGAGCTGCGCCGGGAAGGCCTGGCCCGCGATATCGTGCGCCGCATTCAGGATGCCCGCAAGCAGCTGGGCTGTGAAATTACCGACCGCATCACCATCTGCGTGGCCTCCGGCAATCTGCCCGAAGGCTGGCAGGATTACATCTGCGGCGAAACCCTGAGCAGCGTGGCGAATATCGAAACCGAAGATATGCTCATCGACCTGTTCGAGGGCGAAGAAGCGGTCACCATCAAGGTAAAAAAATAAGTAAACACAAGGCGTCTTCCGCTGTGGAAGGCGCCCTTTTTATGGGGGATTTTATGGAATATTTGAACGCCTACACCTGGGGTCATGGTTCCCCCCGGGGCTTTACAAAGAAAAGCGATCTGTGGAAACACTCTCTGGATGAAATGATCTTATCATCCGGCTGCGATACCCTGCTTTTGCCCATTGCCGCCCGGCAGGATCACGCTTTTTCCACCAAAGTGGATTTTGAAACGGATGACGTGATGAGCATGGAGGATGCCGAAACAGTATGCGCCTATGCCCGGGCAAAGGGGCTCAAGATCATCATCAAAGCCATGGTGAATTGCCGGGACGGCTATTGGCGGGCCTATATCCGCTTCTTCGACAATTATGTACCCACAGAACCCACCTGGGCTGAATGGTTTGAAAGCTACACCGCCTTCACCACAGAATTGGCTAAACTGGCTGAAAAAGTGAAAGCCGAACTTTTCTGCGTGGGCTGCGAAATGGTGGGTACTGACCACCGGGCAGATGAATGGCGTGCGCTGATCAGCGAAGTCCGGACACATTATCACGGCCCCATTACCTACAACTGCGACAAATTCCAGGAAGATCACGTCACCTGGTGGGATGCAGTGGATGTGATTTCCTCCTCCGGTTATTACCCCATCGATCAGCTGGATCAGCATTTTTCCAGAATACAGTCTGTTTCCCAGCAATTTGGCAAACCATTCATGTTTATGGAATGCGGATGTCCCAGCAGGGACGGCAGCCAGTATGTGCCCAACAACTGGAGTTTCGGCGGTGCCCTTTCCCAGGAAGCGCAAAGGCTATGGTTTGATGCATTCTGTCGGAGCATCCTGAAAAACCCCTGGGTGCGGGGTAACGGCTGGTGGGACTGGAGCGCCATGCGGCTCTATTCCCCGGAAAGCGCCATGGAGAATACCGGCTACTGCACCTATAAAAAGCCCAGCGAACAGGTGCTGCTTTCATTCAGCGAAGCCATCCGCCGCCGGGAAAACAACCCATAAGCAAATAAAGAACCGGTGCGATTTTTGAATCGCGCCGGTTTTTTTCTTCCTATTATATTAGAGCGTTGCTTTCAGGTCGTTCAGGTTCATGATTGTCATGCCCTGATATCCTTCGCCGCAGCAAAGATCCCGTTCTTTTCCCTCCCGGTCTCTCAGGCGGATACTCAGCGGAGCCGGATGTATCAGCAGCACAGCATGAATCGGCTTTCTTTCATCCGTTGGAAATGCCTGAAAATCATAGGCAGGAAAGGAAACAAGGCTCGAATCCAAGGGAATCTTCACCTGCAGCAGCATGGAAAACACCCGGCGCAGGCTATACTTCCCTTCCGGATGCAGCAAAAGCGTTGCCAGCCGCTGAGGCACGCCCCATAGCTTAACGGCAAAAACGTCATTCTCCGTTTCCACCGCAAAATCTGCCCGCTTGCCATACCGGCAGCCAAAAAGCCATCCTTTTTTCTTATGCAGTGGATGTCCCTTTTCCTTGCAAAGAGAAGTAATTCTGCTGCCCATCACCAGCCGGCTGAAAAGCCACCGGCAGCCGGGCAGCACCACCATCAACAGTGCTGCAATCAGCAATACATACCATCCCATCGTCATTCTCCTTTCCTGCGCATGAAGAAAAAGTTTGCAGCAACAAAGCGCACTGCAAACTTTGGTCTGTTATTCCACATCCTCCGCATCATCTGCAGCGTTATGGATATTCAGCTTGGCCCGGTATTGCTTGGGCGGCATATTGCACTGGCTCAGGAATGCCCGGTGGAAGGTACGGGGATTGCCATAGCCGCACAGATACGCAATCTGGGAAATGGAATTGGCCGGATCCCGAAGAAGTGCGCAGGCACGGTCAATGCGCAGGGTATTGATATACTGCCGGAAATTGATGTGCAGCTGCTGGGAGAAAATATGGGACAGATGAATCCGGCTGATCCCCAAAGCATGCGCTACGCTTTCCAGGGACAAAGGCTCCGTAAAGTGCTGAGAAATATAATGAAACACCTGATAAGAAAGGCCCATTTCCACATGCCTGTTGACAGAAACCAGATTCATGGCAGGCATCAGGTAGGCAATCAGCAAATGCAGATACCCAAGACGCAGCTGTTTCATTTCATCATCCGTCAGCAACATCATCTGGTCCACCAGCAGGCTCACCTGGCTGTGCTGTATCCGCCGGGGAATCCAGGCGGATTTGGGCACCATGGTCCGGAAGGCCGGATGAAATTCCTGAATAACGCCGGGGACAAAAATCAGCGTGATCCCTTCGGCATCATCGGATACTTCATCATAGCTGTGGGGCACCGTGGGAAATGCAACGGCAATATCCCCGGCGGACAAAAAGATCTTTTCACCGCCAATCGTCATGGCTACATTCCCTTTCTTCAGGCATACCAGTTCCACCACATCATGCACATGCATGGGAAAAGGATGATCACAGATGAATCCGGTAAAGAGAACCTCTGCCGATTCGTTCGGTCTTGCTTCATAAAACACTGATGCCACGGATAAATACAACTCCTCTATTGTACTTTATGTGTTCAGTTTATATCACGAATTTTTTCTTGTAAAGAAAAAGGATCATTTTGTCCTAATTCTTATTCGCACATGCATTGTTAACAGGAAAATTAATGTCATATAATTGTCTTAACTGGGAGAGATATTCCCAAAATATCAAAAAAGGAGAGAACCACTATGCGTAAACTGTTCGCAATCCTGCTGGCTCTGGCAATGCTTCTGTCCATGACGAGCTTCGCCATCGCCGAAGAACCCATCACCGTCACCGTGTTCCGCGGCGATCCCGGCGATCAGCCCACCGATGACAACAAGATCTACAAGATGATCGAAGAAGAATTCGGTATCAAGTTCGAAATCGAATTCCTGGCTGGCGACCTGGACGAAACTCTGGGCACCAAGATTGCCGGCGAAGACTATCCCGATCTGTTCGACGGCGGCAACTCTGCTGAAAAGCTGATCAACGCCGGCGCTCTGATCGACCTGCTGCCCTACATCAGCGAAGAAAAGACCCCCAACCTCTACAACCACATCAAGGATCTGCTGCCCCAGCTGGTCAATGAAGACGGCGAACTCTTCATCATCCCCAACTACGGCATCAACTACAACGCTCAGATCCAGATGGCTTGCAACGGCCCCGCCTTCTTCATCCAGAAGCAGGTTCTGGCTTGGGACAACTATCCCACCATCAAGACCCTGGATCAGTACTTCGACCTGATCGAACGCTTCATCGCCGCCAACCCCACCAATAAGGACGGCGTTCCCTACACCGGTTTCGCCATTCTGTGCGAAGACTGGCGTCACTTCTGCCTGATCAACCCCGTGCAGCACCTGATGGGCCGCCCCAATGACGGTGAAGTTGTGATCAACGTCAACAGCGGCAATTGGGAAACCGAAGTGTTCATCACCAAGGATTATGCCAAGCCCTACTACAAGAAACTGAACGAAGAATTCAAGAAGGGCCTCATCAGCCGCGACACCTTCGTTATGAACTATGACCAGTACATCGCTGCCCTGTCCAGCGGCACCATCCTGGGTATGTTCGACCAGACCTGGGACTTCGGCTCTGCCACCGCTGCTCTGGAAACCGCCGGCATGTATGAAAACACCTTCTGCGCTCTGCCCCTGGTGTATGACGAACACTATGGCTATGGCGTGATCGAAGAACAGTACCTCAACGGCGCTGTGCCCAACAAGGACCGCGGCTTCGGTATCTCCGTGAACTGCGAATATCCCGAACGCATGATCAACCTGTTCGAAAACCTGCTGTCTGACCGCTGGCAGAAGATCCTGCAGTGGGGCATCGAAGGCGAAGACTACTATGTAGAAAATGGCCGCATGCTCATGACTCAGGAACAGTACAACAACCGCAACGATGCTTCCTGGAAGATGCGCAACACCGCTGCTACCATCTGGGAATCTTCTCCCAAGAAGCAGGGCACCCAGGATGACGGCAACGCCTGGGCTCCCGCTGATCAGTCTGAAAACTACTTCAACCTGATGAGCGACTATGACAAGGCCTTCCTGTCTGCTTACGGCTACCTCAAGCCCGCCGACTTCTTCAACGCTCCCTGCGAACTGGCTCCCTACGGCGAAGCTTGGCAGATCGACAAGACCCCCATCCAGCTGGACTACAACGACTTCAATGCCATCCAGGATAAGTGGCTGCCCATCATCATCATGTCTGCTGATGATGCCGAATTCGAAGCCAACTGGGCTGCTTTCCAGGCTGAAATCGCTCCCTGCGCTACCGTGTATGAAGAATACATGCAGGAAGAAGTTCTCAAGCTCGTGGAACAGGCTACCAAGTAAGCTAATTCTTTCAGCCATGGGGAGAGAATTGTCTCTCCCCATGGTTTTTCAGAAAGGGGTATACAAATCATGATCGGAGCAGCTAATAAGAACGTACAGCTCCACCCCAAACGTAAGATGGGTTTCTTTAAAACACTGGGACGGCAGTATCAGCTGGCGCTGATGTCGGTCCCTATGTTGCTGTATGTTTTTCTGTTCAATTATTTCCCCATGTGGGGCTGGCTTGTTTCCTTTGAAAAGTTTAAGCCCAAGCAAGGTGCTCTGAACAGTAAATGGGTAGGGCTGGAAAATTTTGAATGGCTCTTCGGTCGTGCTGATTTCATTAATGCCATTCGCAACACGCTGGCAATGAGTGTAATCAACCTCATTTTCGGCACGCTTTCCTCCATTCTGCTGGCTGTGCTTCTCAATGAAGTACGCAGCCGCTTCTTCAAGCGCACCGTGCAGACGGTGACATACCTCCCCCACTTCCTGAGCATGGTTATCGTTGTGGGTATGGCGCAGAATATGTTCAGCGCCGATGGTACCATCAATAACCTTCTCATCAGCGCCGGTATCATCAGCCCGGAAAACAAGATTTTCTGGCTGGGCGAAAAAACGCTGTTCTGGCCTCTGGTGGGCGTCATCAACATCTGGAAGGAAGTCGGCTGGAACTCCATCATCTATATTTCCACCATGACTTCCATTGACCCCACCCTCTATGAAGCGGCATCCATTGACGGCGCCGGCCGTTTCCGCCGCATCCTGCATGTTACATTGCCCGGCATTAAATCCACTTTCGTGGTGCTGCTGATTATGAACATCGGCCACCTGATGGAAGCCGGCTTTGAAATCCAGTATCTGATGGAAAACGCTCTGGTGAAGGAATATTCCCAGACCATCGACGTTTTCTCCCTGCGCTATGGTATCTCCTCCGGTGAATACGGCATTGCTACCGCATCCGGTATGTTCAAGAGTATCGTAGCCATCTTCCTGCTCTTTGGCGCCAACTTCATCGCCAAGAAGCTGGATGAAGACACTTTGATTTAAAGGAGGGGATCATATGCCGTACGCAGAAAAAGCCGTCAAAGCAAAGACTCCTCTTAAGGGTCAGCCCAGAAAGCAAAAGGAACCCATCAAATTGGAAAGCTTTTCTGATCTGATCAAATACATCAAGAATTTCTTCTTCGAAATCAAAAAACGTGACATCGTCTTCCCCCTCATCAACGGCATCATCCTGTGCCTGCTGATGTTTATCACGCTTTATCCCGTCATCAACACCGTGGCCATTTCCTTCAACGACGGTATTGACGCCCTGCGCGGCAACATCGGCCTGTGGCCCCGTATGTTCAGCACCAAGGCCTATAGCGACCTGCTGACGGACCCGCTGATCTACAGCGCATTCTTCATCTCCGTTTCCCGTACGGTGATCACCACCATCCTGAACCTGCTGACCACTTCCATGCTGGCCTATGCGCTCAGCCGTAAGGAATATGTGCTGCGCAAGTTCATCACCACCGCCATGGTGCTGACCATGTATGTCAACGCCGGCCTGATCCCCAATTACCTGCTGATCACCGACACCCTGAACCTGGATAAATCCTTCTGGGTGTACATCATCCCCACCATGTTCTCCTGCTTCAACATGATCGTTATCCGCACTTACATCAACGGTCTGCCCGAAGCGCTTTCCGAATCTGCCCGTATTGACGGTGCCGGTGATTTCCGCATCTTCTGGCGCATCATCTTCCCCCTGTGCATGCCCGTGCTGGCAACGGTGGCCCTGTTTGTGGCTGTCGGCAGCTGGAACCAGTGGTTCGATACCCAGCTCTATAACGGCGGCAAGAAGAACCTGCACACCCTGCAGTACCTGCTGAAGATGAAGCTGGCCACTTCCATGAACCAGGCCAACAAAGCAAACGCTACGGCAGACGCTATGGCCCAGGCAGCCAACACCACCCCCATTACCATGCGCTGCGCCATCACCGTGGTTTCTGCTCTGCCCATCCTGCTGGTTTACCCCTTCCTGCAGCGCTACTTCGTCACCGGCATGGTGCTGGGCGGCGTAAAGGGCTGATCTCCATCAAATCAAAATATTCCTCCTCCCCGGCCCTGGGCCGGGGTTTTTTTATACCTATCACCAAATATAAGAGAAACCATATCGTCGTAAGGGAAAATGTATGGGAAATTTTCGCGGAACACTGTACCTTGACATTTCCTGCAAAACAATGAAAACATTCCCTGCACCATCTGATATTTAACCATTGTTTTTCAGTGCATTTATATGGTTTAATTTTCATAGCTGATCGTCATAAAATCGTTGCATCCTAATAACTTCTATCTGCTTTGCACACAATGAATTCATCCACCCTTCCATATACATATTATTCCGAAAGGAGACTTCTGTCATGGCAGCAAAAAGAGCCGCGCAGGGAACCGGATCCATCCGAAAAAAGACTGTTACAAACAATGGAAAAGAATACATCTACTGGGAAGCACGTATTACCATCGGCCGTGATCCCGGCACCGGCAAGCAATTACAGCAATCTTTCTCAGGAAAAACCCTGAAAGAAGTAAGAGAAAAAATGCAGGCAGCTGCTGTATCTGTGAATGAAGGAACCTACAGCCTTCCTCCAAAGATGACAGTTGGTCAATGGCTGGATATTTGGACAAGCGAGTACTTGGGCAATGTGAAACCGCGCACTGTGGATTTGTATACGGGCAGCATCCGAAACCACATTCGTCCTGCCCTAGCATCCATACGGCTTACAGAATTGAATACACACACCATCCAACGATTCATCAACAGCCTGCAAACACTCTCCCCAGGCTCTGTCTGTATCATCTACAGAGTGTTGCATATTGCACTGGAAAAAGCTGTGCAGCTAAACTATATTCCCCGAAATCCGGCAAACAACTGCGTTCTTCCCAAAGAAGAGAAGAAGGAAATTATTCCTTTGAACGATACACAGCTGGCTTTGCTTTTGCAAACTGCAAAAGGATCCGAGGTTGAAAACATCATCATCGTTTCCCTCTTTGCAGGCCTTCGCATTTCCGAAATTCTTGGCTTAACCTGGGATAGTATCGATGAGAGCAGCAACAGCATTCACGTTAACAAACAGCTCGCCAGCAGACCGCATATTGATGAAAAGATGTTTGTTTCTCCAAAGAACGGCCATTCCCGTACTATAAAAGTTCCCCAAACTGTTATGAATGCACTGCGTGATCAAAAAAGCAGGCAAAAAGCACAACATCATGCATCCGGCACATTCTGGCATAACAAACACAATCTGGTCTTTACCTCCGAAAACGGAGATTTCTATTCGCAAAGCAAAGTAACCCATCGATTCAGAATGTTGACGAATATAGCTGGATTGGCCGGCGTTCGTTTTCATGATCTTCGGCACACATATGCCGTGAATGCCATCCGTGCCGGTGATGACATCAAAACGCTGCAGGGGAATCTGGGGCACGCTTCTGTTGCTTTCACACTGGACAGATACGGCCATTTTACAGAGCAAATGAAACAGGACAGTGCCAACCGTATGGAGGCATTTATTCATACCACTCTGAACCTGTAATGGGAAAACATATGGGAAATCTGCAGGGGACAAAAATTTCACAGAATGTCCACGTAACATGTATTATGGTTATTCCCCTCATTAGTCTTCAGTACTTTCTGGTATTTGCGCTTTATATGACATAAGTCACTGCCAGCCTGGTATGAAAAGCCCATTGATATGGCAAGCAAAAAAGGATTTCCGGCTGGAAACCCCACACAGGCCATGCAAAGATTTACTTTTGTAAACAAGTTATATTCTTGATATAGTAACACTTTTGTAATATAATAAAGACAAAGAATTTATTGTATCGGGAGGGTCGCCATGAAACGGATGATCTGCTTATTTTTATCGTTCCTTCTTCTGTTTTCGGCTGCTGCCCTGGCAGAGCATGCCAAAGTGCAAACCCCGGGCGGATGGCTGAATATGCGTGCAAAGCCCAGCACAAAATCCGCTCCACTGGAACAGATTCCCAATCATGCCACCGTTACCTATCTGGGGCAAACGGATGATACCTGGAGCCAGATCACCTATAAAGGGGTCACCGGCTATGTGCAGACCCGTTTTTTGAACCTGACCAAGACCGCTGAGGGGAAGGAACTGTATCCCGATAGCAATGGCGCCGTATATGTGCGCAAAACAGCTTCGGATAGTGGTTCGATTCTCGCTGTCCTTTCCATCAAGCAGCCCCTGACCATCCTGAAAGTGGAAAACGACTGGACACAGGTATCCTGCACCGATCAGGACGGCAAGGAAATTACCGGCTATATCCGCACCGAGCGCATTGATGACCAGTATACCGAACCCCAGGAATCCACTAATTACTATGATGTGACCGGCATTTCCGGCAGTAAGCAAGCAATCTATGAGCACCCCAGCAAGTCCTCCGAAAAGCTTGTCACCATGCCAAAGGGCACCGAAGTAAAGGTACTGTACACCGAAGGCTCCTGGTGCAAAGTGGAAGTGGACGGTATTTATATCGGTTTCGTGCCGGCAGACACCCTCCAAATTACCGGCGACAGCCTGAAAGAGCCGGATAATCCCCTGATTTCCTATCACGCCACCTATTACCTGTGCACCGTGCCCTCCGGCTCCCTGCCCACCTATGTGGAACCCACAGGAGATCTGGAAGGAAATCTGCGCGAAACCCTTGTTATCCCCGAAGGCGAAAAACTGCCGGTGGTGCAAAAAGCCTACCAGAGCCATGGACAATCCTGGGCACAGGTCATCTGGAAGGGCAGAGTATACTGGACACCCACTTCTTCCATTTCCGTCAGCAAAGAAACCGGAACCATGTATTACACCAAACCCATTGATCATTTTACCGGCGCCACGGTGTATGCCGGTTCCGGCGGGGCCAAGATGTATGCCGCTGGCAGCCGCCTGTCCAAAGTGCTGGCCACCATCCCGGCCGGCACCGAAATGGAAGGCAGCCTGCGGGACAGATGCATCGTCGTCACTTACAAAGGCCAGATGGGCTACGTATTTTACAGTGACGTCATCTGCGGCCTGGCCCAGTATCAGGATCCGGAAGACGGCTGGCATTTTGCCGAACATCTGGACGATCCGGCGCCCTCCCCCACACCGCCTCCCCCGGAAAAGGAAGAGGACTTCATTACGTCCTCCAAGGCCCGCAGCCTAGCCGATCAGGCACTGGAAAACGCCTACAACGCCCGGAACCTGAATAAGATGCAGGTCAACATTGATCGCTCTTCTTCCAAACGCGGCAGCACCAACCCGGTCTATGAACTGGCCTATTTCCAGGATGGCAAATACATGTACAATGTGCTCATCGATGCCATCACCGGCAGCACGGTCTACACCGCCAATTACACCAATTTCGGCCAGACGGCTTCTTTCGCTACCGAAAAGCCCAAAAAGCCCACGGTCATTGCCGGTGAAATTTCAGCCAGCAAGGCCCGCTCTCTGGCCGATCAGAAGCTGCGCAGCACTTACGGCGGCTTTGATGACCACAGCTACAAAGTGGTCAATGAACGTTTTGAAAAAATGAAGGGGTATGACGAACCTGTATTCCGCCTTAATTACTACGCCGACGAGCAATTTGCCTACACATGCGTTGTAAGCGCAAAAAACGGCACCATTCTCTATCATACCGATATCTGGGACAGCGCCAATACGGAAATTGATTATTCCACACCCACCCCCAAGCCCAGCTATGAAAGCACCCAGGATATCGGCAAAGACCGCGCCATCAGCCTTGCGAAAAGCGCGCTGGCCGGAAAATATCCGGATTTCGATGCTTCAGCCATTACCCGTACCCAGTGCACCCTGCACACGGAACATGGCCATCTTGAACTGCCCTACTATTACATCACATTCTTCGTCAGCGATTCGGAGTTTTACAGCTGCGGCGTGCATGCCTATACGGAAAAGATCCTGGAAACCTTCGGCATGCTGCCCGGCGAAGGCAACGGCTAAAAACACAAAAACCGCTTCTGATTTAACAGAAGCGGCTTTTTTATTTGTGATATTTTTCCCCGGCGTTGATCTTGCAGCCGCGGTACAATTGCTCCAGCAAAAGCACCCGGGCCAATTGATGGGGAAAGGTCATCTTAGAAAGAGACAGGGTATCATCTGCCCGCTGGAGCACTGCTTTGGACAGCCCCAGAGAACCGCCGATCACAAACACCTGCCGGCCACCCCGCATATCCCCCTGCCGCAGTTTTTGGGCAAACTGTTCGCTGGTAAACTGGGGCGCATTGATGCACATGGCGGTCACATGATCGCCGGGCTTGAGAGCCCGCAATATGCTTTCCCCCTCCCGGTCCATAATCTTCTGCCGGTCCGCATCGGAAGCGTTCTGCGGCTCCGGCAAATCCGGCAGCTCCACAATCTCCATTTTTCCAAACCGGCTGAGCCGTTTTATGTATTCTTCTGCTGCACCGGCATAGTATTTTTCCCGCAGTTTACCCACGCACACAATGGCTGCATTCATGCTTCCATCAGCTCCATCACCTTTTCCAAATCCGGCAATACATGATCCACAAAGGGTGCCAGCGCTTCCACATAAGGCAGCACATCCGGCACCATGCAGACCTGCATATTGGCAGCCCGGCCGGCTTTTACGCCGTTGTAGCTGTCTTCCAGCACCAGGCAGTATTCAGGCTGTACCCCCAGCTGCGCCGCTGCCTTCAGGAATACGTCCGGAGCCGGCTTGGAAGGCATGCCATTGGCAGAAAGCAGCAACTGAAAATACTGCGCAATACCGGCCTTGTCCAGATACAGCTGAATGGTCTGCATCCCGCTGGAAGATGCCACTGCTGCCGGAATTCCTTTCTTTTGCAGGTATTCCAGCAGTATAATGGCTCCTTTTTTCAGCGGCACCTGCCCGGCCAGGGCCTTTTCGTGCATATACTGAGCAAAATCCCGAAAAAGCCGGGCCGTATCCAGTGTGGGAAAATGGCTGTTCAAAAGCGCACTGCTTGCCGCCGTGGTGATCCCGATGCACTGCTTGCTGATTTCCACCGGCACATCCACACCCTGGCGCAAAGCGCAATCATGGATGGCGGTAAGCCCCAGGTTTTCGCTGTCCATCAGCAGCCCATCCATATCAAAAATAACGGCCTGAATCATCATTCCACCACCACAAAGGGCGCTTCCAGGAAGTCCCACAGGGCTTCCCGGTTGGCAATAAAGTCAATCTGCTGGGTGGCCATGCTGGAAACGGGCACCAATTCATAGGTGCCGTCGATGGGCATGCGGATGGATTCCACCTCGGTTCCCTTCATTTTCATGGCCAGCGTCAGCGCTTCCATCACTTCCGCCGTGGTCATATTGGTGAGCACCGTGTTTTCCAGCACCACGTCCAACAGCGCCATGGCTTCGTCATAGCTGATATCCTTCAGCTGATCGGCAATCATGGTCAGCACAATGCGCGCCCGGCGAGTGCGGCCCACGTCCTGGGTTTCCCCTTCGATATTGGCCACCTTGCGCATGCGCATATAGATCACCGCCGCATGGCCGGTAAAATGATAAGTGCCGCCGCCGGACAGCGCCGGGGTAGTAGCCGAGGCAGACAAGGGATAATTGCGCAGGTAATTGGCTTCCCGGGCAGTAATTTCAATATCCACCCCGCCAACGGCATCGATGATGTTTTCCACCTGCTGGAAATCCACCACGATATACTTTTCAATCTGCAGATTGAAATGGGTGTTCAGGGTATCAATCAAGGCCTGAATCCCCTTTTCACCCCGGCCAAAGAAATCCATCACATTGTTCAGCCGGCCGAATTCACCGTCCGGACGCTGAATAAGCATATCCCGGATGAAGCTGGTAAGCATCACGCGGCCGGCATATTCATCCACCGTCACCAGGATCATGCCGTCGGTATGGTTGCCGGATTTCCTCAAATCTGCATCCCAGGAATCGATGCAGATGAGCATGTAATGATGAATGCCTTCCGGGGTTTTATAAATTTCCTCCGGCTTCAAAACCGGAATGGGATTGGGTTGATCCGCCGCCAGCGCCGCAGGCAGCGCAGCAAACAGGCAGATGCAGACCATCATCACAGCAATCAAACGCTTCATTCTTCCGTTTCCTCCACGTATTTTTCCAGTTCCACGCCGGTTTCCCCGAAGATTTCCAGAGAGAATGCATCGGGATACCCCTGCTCATACACCACCCGCCGGATACCGGCGTTGACAATCATCTTGGCGCAGATGGAGCAGGGCTGATGGGTGCAGTAAAGGGTGGCGCCGTCAATGCTGATGCCCAGCTTGGCCGCCTGCAGGATGGCATTTTCCTCCGCATGGGCAGCATAGCACACTTCATGCCGGGTGCCGCTTTCAATGCCCAGCTTGCGGCGCAGGCATTCGCCCTTTTCCCGGCAGGTTTTCATGCCGGCAGGCGCGCCGTTATAGCCGGTGGTCATGATGCGCTTATCCTTCACAATCACGGCGCCGATGGCGCGGCCGGGTGCATAGCAGCTGGTCCAGGTAGCGATCAGCCGGGCCATTTCCATAAAACGCTTATCCCATTTGTTCATTTTTCTCACATCTCCCAGTCTTTCACAAATTCGCAAATCAGCCGGGCAGAAGCCTGGGCTGCATCCTGCATGTTCAGAAGGTATTCCCGTCCGGTATCATGGGTTTCATCGGAAATACCCCGGTATTCCCCAAAGGGCACCTGCATTTCATAGCACACCTGGGCAATGGCGCCCCCTTCCATATCGCAGCAGGCAGCACCGAACATTTCCGCCAGCTGATATTTCTTTTCCAAAGATGCCACAAACTGATCCCCGGTGGCGGCATTGGCCTGCAGAGGCTGATAGCCCAGCTTCTGAGCGGCGCTCATCAGCCGTTCCGTAACGGCATCATCCGTAGGAATATAAACAATATTGATGCCGGAAATGAGGCCCATGGGGTCCCCTACCGGCGTGGTATCCATATCATGCTGCACGGCAGCCTTTGCCACCACAATATCTCCTATTTTCAGAGAATCCACCAAAGCCCCGGCCACACCGATGTTCACAATCACTTCCGGCGCATAGTGAAGGATCATGCTCTGGGCACACATAGCGGCATGCACCTTGCCCACACCGCAGCGCCCCACCACGCAATCCTTATCAAACAACTTTCCCACATAAAAACGGGCAAACCCCACCGTTTCTTCCCGGATGGATTCCATCTGCTCCGTCAAAAGCTTCACTTCTGCATCCATGGCGCCGATAATACCGATCATGTCTCTCTCTCCTCAGATTCTGTTGTAATACTGCAAAAGATTTTCCCCGGCGATGCCCCGGATCAGTTTTTCGTCCAATCCCCTTTTGCGAAGCGCATCCATGAGGGCCGGAAAATCCTGAGGACCGCAAAGGCCTGCAGGCTTTGTTTCAATGCCGTCAAAATCGCTGCCGAAACCAATTTTCCCTTCGCCGCCCATCTCCAGCATGTGGATCACATGATCGCACACATCGGACAGGCTGGCTTTTCCTTCATTACGCAGGAATGCGGGATAAAAATTCACACCCACATAGCCGCCGGCAGCAAACAGGGCTTTGAGCTGATCGTCCGTCAGGTTCCGCACATGGCTGCACAAAGCCCGGCAGCAGGAATGGCTGGCCAGAGGCACAACCCCCATTTCCAGCAATTCATAAAAGCCCTTTTCGTTCAGGTGGGATACGTCCACCGCCATTTTCATTTTCTGCATTTCCCGCACAGCTTCCCGGCCAAAGGGTTTGAGGCCGGTGGTGGCATCCTTACAGGCAGGCGTGGCCACGCAGTTATCGTAATTCCAGGTAAGCGCCGCCATGCGAACGCCCATTTTCCGCCAGTCTGCAATCATTTCCCCATGGCCGTCCAGCAGATCGCAGCCTTCCACGGAGAGCATGAAGGCTGTTTCCCCTTCCTTGGCTTCGGTCAGGTCATCCACCTGCCGCCATCCGGCCGCCTTCAGTTCGTCCTTCTTTTGCTGCATCAGGGAAAATGCCCGGCGAATGGAAGGAAGATCACCCTTACCGCCCACAAACATAGCCAGCGTCTGCACATTCACGCCGCCCTGCATAAGCTTTTCCATGGTCACATCCCGTTCCTTATCGGCCCGGAAACACAAGCCGTACAGGGTATCCGCGTGGGTATCAAACAGCAGCATGGTTTCCCCCTCCTTTTATAACAGAAGCATTATAACATATTTTTCCCCTGCCCACAATGCGCAGACAGGG
This sequence comes from Clostridia bacterium, assembly GCA_017434775.1. Classification (GTDB taxonomy): domain Bacteria; phylum Bacillota; class Clostridia; order Christensenellales; family Aristaeellaceae; genus RUG563. The sequence continues at coordinate 24,726 of JAFSGG010000097.1, read as the reverse complement.
GAAGTACATCCGTTTGAAATATATTATTTTTCCTTGTCCACAATGACCAGGGAATCATAGGCAGCCTTGCCCATTTCCGTATCCGTTGCTTCGATCACGTATACCCCTTCCGAACTGAAAATACCCAGCGAATAGCTTCCCTTGGGACCATGACCCTGCGGAAAATGGGCATCCTCGGTAAAAGCTTCAAAAGCATACATTTCTTGGCCCAGCCGCTTGATTTCGTATTCGCCGATCAATCCTTCCGCCCGATATCCTTGTGCCGCCACTTCCGCCAGCGTGGGCAAAAGCTCTTCCATGGTCATGCCTTCCTCCAGCATGAAGGAAAAATCGGATTCCATGTGTTCCACGCTGATATAGCCATAATCATCCGTAAACGCCTGATACAGCCAGTATCCATTTCCTTCGTCCTTCAGGGGCGCTTCCGGGAACGTCAGCTGCACCCGCCCCACCGTCACCACTTCCGGCACGGCAGCCGGCAGCGCCGCTATTTCCTCATTGCTGATGGGCTGCATATCATTCAGATACACCAGGTTTTCCTCATCTGCCAGCACCATCATCACCACGGCCTGATTGCCGTCCATGTATGCCTTGCCCCGGTAGGGCACCCCCGGTGCATCCGGGTAAGAAAAATCAAAGGAGATCTGCAGGATGGTTTCATCCTTGATCTGAATCGCCAGAAAATCCGGCTCGCCCACCAGCGTACCATCATGCATGTCCAGATACAATTTCACCAGGTTCATCACCGCATTGGCCTGATACTGGAACATTTCTTCCCCGGGCCGTTCTTCCTGCATCCACTGGATGGCTGGGGTCATATCCGCAATGTGCATCTGGAATTCCCCATCTGCCGGGCCAAAGCCCGTCAGCTGATATTTATCGTTCCAGGCCAGGTAGCTGCCCTCCAGCTCTCTGGCCGGCAAATCCGGTTCCCGGAACACTTGGGGAAATCCAGGCAAGGCAAAGCGGATGTTCCCCACCCGGCAGCGGAAAAATTCGTCCACTTCCGTCTGAGCAAAGGCAGTGCATGCCATGATGCAGAAAATGGCTGCCAATAAAAGAGAAATACACTTTTTCACACTTCATCGTCCTTTCCATTGGGGATATTACCTATTATTCTATCTTTTCTTTCTCTTTCCTGCCATTGCGCCAAGAATTTACAATTCACCCATGGATTTGAAAATTATCCTTTGAAAAATGATGTTTTTGTCTCAAAAGATCAAAATATTTTGTATTTTCTTTTGGGAGGAGGGGTAGTATTTTCCGGAAAAATGTGCTATAATAAGTTAAGATTGGTTGAATATTTTTTTCAGGCAGTATGTTTCTCCCCTGAAATGAAATGATAAAGTCAATACGATCGAGTGTTTATGTTTTTTTGTGATATTTTGAAAGGAGATTCCAATGGCAAACACACCCAAATTGCGGATCATCCCACTGGGCGGCGTAGACGAAATCGGTAAAAATATGACTGCTTTCGAATACGAAGACGATATTCTCGTTGTGGACTGCGGTTCCATCTTTCCCAAAGAAGATATGCTGGGGATCGACCTGGTGATCCCCGATACCTCCTACCTGGTGTCAAACCGTCACCGGGTAAAGGGCTATGTGTTCACTCACGGCCATGAAGACCATATCGGCGCCACGCCCTATGTGCTCTCTCAGGTGCCTGCGCCCATCTGGGGCACCCGGCTCACCTTGGCCCTGATTGACCTGAAACTGCGCGAACACCGGGTGAACGGCATTCAGTACAACGCCGTGCAGCCCCGGGATGAAGTGAAAATCGGCCAGTTTACGGTGAAGTTCATCAAAGTGAACCACTCCATTTCCGGCGCCTGCGCCCTGGCCATTTCCTGCCCTGCCGGCACGGTGGTGCACTCCGGTGACTTCAAAATCGACTATACTCCCGTGGACGGCGAAGTAACGGACCTTTCCACCCTGGCCGCCGTGGGCGATAAAGGCGTATTGTGCCTCATGTGCGAAAGCACCAATATCGAACGCCCCGGCTACACCATGAGCGAGCGCAAAATCGGCGAAACCTTCATCAATCAGTTCCGCAACGCCCGGGGTCGTGTGATTGTGGCCATGTTTTCCAGCAATATCCACCGCCTGCAGCAGGTGATCGACAGCGCCATCCGCTTTGGCCGCAAGGTTTGCTTTGTGGGCCGCAGCATGGTTTCCGTCAGCCGGGTGGCCATGCAGCTGGGTGAACTGGTGATTCCTTCCGGCTATACGGTGGAGCTGGACGACCTGGACAGCTATGCCGATGACGAACTTTTGATCCTCACCACCGGCAGCCAGGGCGAACCCATGAGCGGCCTGACCCGCATGGCTTTCTCCGAGCACCGCAAATTGCAGATCAAGCCCAGCGATAAAGTCATCATTTCCGCCACCCCCATCCCCGGTAACGAAAAATTCGTTTCCCGGGTGATCAACCAGCTCTACCGCTGCGGCGCGGAAGTGATTTATGAATCCATGGCGGAAGTACACGTTTCCGGCCACGCCTGCCAGGAAGAAATCAAACTGATGCACACCTTGGTTCGCCCCAAGTATTTCATTCCCATCCACGGTGAATACCGCATGCTCTGGCAGCATGCAGAGCTGGCCGAAACGTTGGGGATGGATCGGCAGAACATCGTGCTACCTGCTGCCGGCCAGGTGATTGAAATGGGCCATGACAGCCTGGCCATTGCCGGCACCGTGCCGGTGGGCGAAGTGCTGGTGGACGGCCTTGGCATCGGCGACGTTTCCAACATCGTGCTGCGTGACCGTAAACATCTCTCCCAGGACGGCCTGATCATCGTGGCCATGGCGTTTGACCGCACCAACGGCATTCTGGTGTCCGGCCCGGATGTGATCAGCCGCGGCTTCGTGTATGTTCGTGAAAACGAAGATATTATCGATTCCACCCGGGAAGTGGTGCGCAACATCATTGCCAGCTATGACCGCATCGAGGGCAGCGACTGGCCCAGCATCAAGAACCGCATCAAGGACGAACTGCACCGCTTTATCTACGAAAAGATCAAGCGCAATCCCATGATCCTGCCCATCATTGTGGATCTGGGCTGATAAAACAAACAATCATCATGCTGCGGCATTTGCGTGCCGCAGCATTTTCTGTCAGGAGAACCTATGCTCAATGTAAATAAAACCCTCTACATTCCCCTGTACGGTAAAGCCCTCGTCAGCCGGAAAGGGTTGTTCCTCCACGATCAGAAAGCGGAAGAAATCTGGGCAAAAGAAGCCTTTCCCCTGAAAGGAAAATCCCGTTCCAAATGGCTGGCCTATTATCTGGGCATCCGCAGCGCCGTGTTTGATCAATGGGCAGCGCAGCAGATGAAGGCGCATCCTGATGCCGTCGTTCTCCACCTTGGCTGCGGCATGGACAGCCGGGTGCTGCGTGTGAGAGATGAAAACCATTCTTGGTTCGACGTGGATTTTCCCGATGTGATCGCCGAAAGAAAGAAATACTTCACGGAAACGGCCGCTTACCGCATGGTTCCGGGCGACGTAAAGGAAGAAACCTGGCTGGAATCGATCCCTTCCTCCGGCTGCGCCATTGTCATCATGGAAGGCATCAGCATGTACCTGAACGATGAAGAAAAGAAAGGGCTGTTGAATCGTCTGTGCAATCATTTTGACCATCTGGTGCTGCTGATGGATTGCTACACCACGCTGGCTGCCCGTCTTTCCCGCTACAAAAACCCCATCAACGACGTGGGTGTCACCAAAGTATACGGTACGGACGATCCCCACACGCTGGAAAACGGCTCGTTCACCTTCGTGAAGGAGCACGATATGACGCCATCCATTTTCACGCATCAGCTGCAAGGAATGGAACGGATGATTTTCAGAAAGCTCTATGCCGGTAAAATAGCAAAAAAAATGTATCGTCTGTTCGAATACAAAAGCAAGCATCCCTGAACATACAAAAACCGTGCTTTCACCAAACGAAAGCACGGTTTTGCTTTACAGGTACGGCCGCATATCCACCGCAAGCTTCGCTTCCAGATGGATGAGCCGCTTGGCAATATCCTTGGAGTTTTCATCCGCCGCTTCATACTGGTTCAGGTAGCGGTTCAGGGACTTGACCCCCATATTGCAGCCGTCGGTCATCAGATCCGCAATGGTTTTATCGTCTTGATGCATGGCCATCATCACGCCGGTTTTCATTTTGCTCATCATGCTGGCCATAGCCGGGGGATCCTTCCCCTCATCCTGGCATTGAGAAAGCCGCTGCTGAATTTCATCATGCAGCTTATCATGCTCTGCTTTGCACAGCCGCAGGCATTCGTAAAAAGTATTGTTTTCCACCTTTTCCTGTACGTCCTCAATGGACTGGATGCCCATCTTTACCCCGGCGTCGCATTCCCGGAGCAGCTTTACCGTATCTTCTTCCATCATAAAAAAACCCTCCCTTTCATACTGCTATCAGTATGGCCGGAAGGGAATCGGTTTATGCTTTACTTTTCCCAGGGAACAAAATCCTGTACGGCGCCCTGGCCGTCCACGTAAGGGTTCAGCTTGAAAGCGGTATCCTTCTGAATTTTCTTCATCACCACCTGGGCTTCTGCACCCTCCACCAGCACCGGCTGATAATTGTTTTCCGGGCTGGTGCCGCTGATGTGGATGGGCCAGATGGTCATCTGATGCCCCACATATTCGCCGTCTTCAAACACCAGCCGAAACTGCACCACAGACCCCTGAATCACCCGGAGCACTTCGTCCACCCCGGTATTGCCGCCAAAGGAGGCATTGCCCAGGCTGTACACCTGGGTGATGCCGTCAAACACATTGATGCCCTGGGGCACATGGGGATGATTGCCGATGATAATATGAGCGCCCATCTTCTGCAGCTTTTTGGCATAGCCGTCGTGAATATTGCCATGGGTATCATTGTATTCCGTGCCGCAGTGCAGGGAGGCCACAATCACCTGGCAGCCGGCTTCCTTCAGCTCGCTGAAGCACTGTTCCAATTTTTCCGGATGATCCTTGTGGTAGAGGGGATATACCCCCACAAAACCGATGCGAACACCCTTCACTTCCACAAAGCAGCAGTAATTGCCCATCTCCGTGGTACCGCAGTATTTAACCCCTTGGCTGTCCAGCGCTGCCACAGTGGTCTGCACCGCTTCCTTGCCAAAGTCTGCCGCATGGTTATTGGCCAGGTTCGCCACTTCAATGCTGCTGGCCGGGAAAATGGCGGCATAGCTTTCCGGGCCCCGGAAACGCAGTCGGCTGGTACTGTCCTTGGCGGAATCATTCAGCATGCATTCCAGGTTCACCAGCGTAATGTCATCCTTTGCAAAAAGCACCTGCAGCTTTTCAAAAGGATAGCCCCAGCCGTACTGTTCAATATACCGCTGGAAAGCAAAATCCTCATTCTTGATGCGGTCATTGCTGCCGGGCATAAAATCCCCGGTGCAGGTAAGGATCACTTCCGTGGTTTCCGCCCCGGCGGATGCCCAAAGGCACAAAAGCGCCAGCAGCAGGATCAAAAACTTTTTCATCTGTTTTCCTCCGGCAAAAAACGGTTTTCATTCCCGTTTAGTCTACCATGCAGAGCTGCTTTTTGTCAATTCAGCCCGCCCGGAAAACCATGCTTCTTTCCCGGTCCTCCGCAGCCTCCGCCCGGTGCAGAAAATCCATGGCGGTTTGCTCCCCCAGGATCACCGGCATCCGCTCGTGCAGCCAGGCAATGCTTTCATCCGGTGCACACGTGAGCACCGAAAAAACGGGCAATTTCTTATTGGCTTCATAGCGGTAAATACCAGCCAGATACATCATCTCCCGTCCTTCCGGACGAATGGCGTAACGGTTACGCCTTTTCCCCTTTGCTTCCCAGCCGGTGCCGTCCAGCAGCGAAGGAATCGTTTCCTCCCTGTTTTCCCATTCAAAATAATGGGTCATGGGTAAAAGGCAGCGCCTTTGCAAAAAAGCTTCCCGGAAAAGCGGCTTCTCCTCCGCCGTTTCCAGCCGGGTATTGATGATACGTTTCTTTTCCAGCGAAAAGCCCCATTCCATGGGAAAAACGCCCCGTTTGCCCGTTTTGCCAAGGGCCAGGGCTGCCGCCGTCATGCCGGGGGCCACTTCCCCCCGGGCAATGGTATCACAGCCCAGAATGGCCTTTTGCTTCCGGGCTGCTTCCTCAATCATCCGCTGGATTTCACCGGTTTCGTCTTCATCAGCGATGTAAAACCTGCCGCACATTCTATTCTTCCTCCACAAACCACCGTTCCCTGTCCAGAAACAGGTAATAGATGCGTTCCTCCGCCCGGCACACATAGCGAACCCCTTGTCCTCCGGCTTTCAAGGCCGGTGCCGGCCGCACGTCCAGCACCCGATCGATGATTACCTTTTCCCCATCCTCCTTGCGGAACATCAGGGGCCGTATCTGCCCATCGGGCAAAAAATCCGCCCGAACTTTCACATATTCTTTCGCCATACAGCTTCACTCCCCTGCTTTACCCGGCAAAAAAAGGCACAGGATGGATGGTGTTTTCCTCCTTGGGGCTGAGCAGGGAAAAATCCTTGTCCCCCACCACGTTGCCCCGCTGAATGATATTGTGCCCATACCGCCGCCTCAAATCATCCACCGCTGCATCCAGTTTCTCCCTTTGCAGAATGCGCTTTTCATCACCGCAAAAACTCATTTGCCGGGGAGCATCCGCCGGGGTCAGATGAGAACAGGAAAGCCCCACGCTGCGAAGGGGCAGCCGATGAGGAAAATTCTGCTCAAACAGCGTGCAGGCGCCGTGGATCAAATCGTCCGTGAGAAAGGTGGGGCTTGGCAGCATCATCTGGCAGGAGGCCCGGGACAGGTTGGTTTCCCGGATGGAAATACTGATACATCGCCCTTTCAGCCCCTGTTCCCGCATCCGGGCCGCCACGCTTTCCGCCAGCAGAAAAAATACGCACCGGGCATCATCCACTGTGGCAATATCCCGGCAGGTGGTGGTGCTGTTGCCCACGGATTTCACCACCGCATTGTGCTCCGCCTTCATCACCGGCGAAGCATCCAGCCCCAGGGCAAAAGCCTGCAAAAGCAGCCCGTTTTTCCCCAGCGCCCCTTTCAGCACCCGGCTGTCTGCCCGGGCCAGATCCCCGATGGTGAGGATGCCCAGCCTGCGCAGACTGCTGGTGGTGGATTTGCCCACATACAAAAGTTCGTTAGCCGGCAAGGGCCATATTTTTTCCCGGAAGGTTTCGGGGTAAATGCCGGTGGTGCCGTCCGGCTTTTTCATATCGCTGCCCAGCTTGGCAAACACTTTGTTTTCCGCCACGCCAATGGACACCGTAATGCCCAGCTCCCGTTTCACTCTTTCCCGTATTTCATCCGCCAATCTGACGCCCTTTGCCACCGTCATATCCGGCCGGCTCACGTCGATCCAGCTTTCGTCCAGCCCGAAAGCCTCCACCCGGTCCGAATAATCCAGCCAGATGTTTCGCATCAGTGCGGAAAAATGGGTGTACAGCCCATAATCCGGCGCCACGGTGACCAGTTCCGGGCACAACTGCAAGGCCTGCCACACCGCCTGGCCCACATGCACGCCGCACTTTTTCGCCGGGTAATTGGCCGTCAGCACAATGCCGTGCCTGGCCGCCGGATCCCCGCACACCGCCACCGGCTTGCCCTTCAGCTCCGGCCGATACAAACACTCCACCGACGCATAAAAGCAATTGGCGTCCACATGCAGAATCACCCGGCTCATTTTCCCTCGCCTCCGACATTATAAGAACATCTGTTCGTATTTATTATAAAACGGGAACAAACGTTTGTCAACAGGAAAACTTTCCCGGCTCCGCCTTGACTTTTTCCCCCATGAAGGGTATACTGTTTTGTGCCCCGGCGCAGATTTTTTATGGAGACGTATCGAAGCGGTCATAACGGGGCGCACTCGAAATGCGTTGGGCTGTAACAGGTCCCGTGGGTTCGAATCCCACCGTCTCCGCCACGTAACCACGCAGGATTTGATACAATCTGCGTGGTTTTTCTTTTTATCCAAACAAGCCCGGAAACCTTGAGAAATCAAGGCCTCCGGGCTTTTGTTGTTTCTGCAAGGGGGTAGAATTCACGCCGGCCAGGTGCGTTTCACCGCCGTAAGGACGAATTCTCTCGTATTTTGGTTTACCCCCTGCCCCTATACTGGAAATAACAATAACGCATAGGCACTCACGGACAAACATAGACGCTCACTGTCACAAACAATCACACGGGGTATTTGTATTTTCACCTGATGAGCGAATTATGTCAAATACCATATAGACTATGTCCGCGATAAACGAATAATACCACATTATTCCTATATGTTTCATCGCAATAAGCAAAGTAGAAATCTTGCTGATCAAACGGGCGGTCAACTCTGTGATCTGCAAAGAACCACGCTCCGCAGTTTTCTCCACCTAAACTGAGGTTGAGAATAGCTTTCATATTCAGGGCGATGCCCAACTCTGTTGCAATGCTGTCAATGCTGGTAAGTTTGGTTGCTTTGGTCCAGCTGTCCGGCGGATTCCATACTGCTTCATCAACTGCAAATGCCATAATCTCATAGCCGTCGACATGCTTTAATGGGTCCCGCCAGTAGGAGTAATCAACTCGTTGTAGTCCTGCTCCATCGTCAAGTCCAACAGCACGAAGCATACGCACGCAAGCGGTATGGTTTTGTAGTGCTTTTACAGCAAGTATACTGAGTACTATGCAAAGCAAGACAATCAGATAGAACTTCTTTTTATTCATCTTAGCAGAATTGATTTTCAAATGAATCACCTCACAACATGATTATTATACGGTAGCGCTATGCCACAGTCAAGCAGCAGCTGCGTCCCGTGTGATTGTATCAATTATCGACTAGGTTGCCACGTAACCACGCAGTATTTGATACAATCTGCGTGGTTTTTCTTTTTATCCAAACAAGCCCGGAAGTCTTGAGAAATCAAGGCCTCCGGGTTTTTGCTATTATGTCAAGGGGTAAAAACGATGTCTGGCAGGCGTTTTGCTTTGCTTTTCATAGTTGTAAAATGATTCAATTTATGAAACGAAAAGGTTCAGTCGTTCGTTTCATATGTGCTGGAAACAATGCACTTTTTGATTGGCATATGTTCCCATAATATTTTTTTTGATTGTAAATCGAGCCAATGATGAAAGGAGGCGCTTCCATGAAGAAGCTTAGCTCTGTTGTATGTTTACTGCTGGTGGTTATCATACTGCCAGTTGTTGCTTTTGCGCAGATGCAGGAAGAGTGGAATCAAACCGAAACGCTTCAACAAGCAACGGACGTAGTTGAAGTAACAGATGACGGGTGCAAAATGCGAATTGTGACAGTCTTGGACGAAGGAACAGAATATGAGCCAATAGAAAGGATTGTTACACGAGACGGTACTGCATTTGATTCTTATTTTTATTCAGATTCCCCGATAGAGTGGATTCGAATTTCTAATCAAAGCAGAAAAGGCAATGTGCAACAGGGGTGGATTGTGGCGAATACTGACGCCATCAACGGGATCAATATGAGTGTTTTCGATGCCACTTCAAACGAAGAGTACAACAGGTATGAGAAGACAATCAACATCCATGATTCTTTACCACCATACACAATACGAATAACAGATACCGGGGAAGATACCGCCGATATGGATTCGGATAACATTCTGCTTGTAGAGGTTTTCTCTGAGAATGGTGAACTACTTCAATCCTTCACTTATTATTCCAACGAATCCCCTGAATACGATGGTGCGGCTGCGTTGGTCATGGCGAAAGACCTGAATTTTGACGGTTACAACGATCTGATGCTGTTGTCTGCAGCAGGCGCAAGGAATGTTTTTCACGTTTTCTCACTCTGGGATAGCCAGACAAATCAATTCAGACCAGTCGAAGTAGATTGTAACTGGAATCGTGAAGCTGAAAAATTTGATCCGGATATCAAGCAGCTTGAATTGTGCAATGTAGAGCTGATTCCCGAAAAGAAGTACCTGTATTCAAGTGTTCAGGATGGGTATCGGTTTAGAAGAGACACCTACTGGGGCTGGGAAAGTCAGTATGGAATAACGGAACGCTTCATCTGGGATGTCTACGATGCAGGCGATGGGGTGATTGGGGAATCACTCTACCAATTTGGTTCTCAGGTGGTCCGACTGTGGGATGAACAGTATCCGGAAGACTGGTATTTGGGACAGGATGACATATCTGCAGAAAGACAAAAGGCAGTCAAGGCCGTTATCTTTGGCGGGGACTCTTTGCCATGGCTGCAGGTTACCAATGTCGATTGGGTGAATCTGCGTAAGCAGGACAGCAAAGCCTCGCCATCGTTGGCAAAGCTTGATGCAGGGCAAGAGGTCGAATTGCTGGTGGATGCCTGTGGCCCTGAAAACGGGTGGGTACGAGTGTTGTATCATTGTGATGCAACTGGCAGCAAAGAAGAATTTGATGGGATTTTTCGTGAAGCGATGACCGGCTATATCTGGCACAGCTTCTTAGAGCCAGTGCAATAACGTTTTCTGGAAGATCGAAGGATGAAACAAGCGCTGCTCTCTTTGATATCGATTGGATAGCCCATAGACAAAGAGCCACGCAAATACTGCGTGGCTCTTTGTCTAAAAAGTATTTTTGACAACCAGTGATTGAAAATCAGCGCAAGCTGTTTTTCAATCCAAATATCATATTTACTGTAAATTGATATAGGAAGCGCCATATCAACGCTCATTCGCAGGCAAAATTACCGGAGACCGGCGCCCACATCACGGGGAGCATTGCAGAAATCCAGCGTATTGATGGGCGTCACCACATTATTATCCACGCGGAACACATTCCAAACGGTAGCGCTGCCGGCGGGCACATAGAAAGTGCCCACTTCCCGATTGTGGCAATAGACCACAACCTTGGCGTTGGAGCTCGCCATCCACTTGGAAACGTTGCTGGCGCGATTGGTGTAATCGTGCACGCTGAAGACATAGCTCTGGTTGGGATAGGCGAAGAAATGGGTGGTTTCGGGGCCATAGGAGGTGGTATCGTCCCATTCCAGCAGCGCCTTGCCGCCATCGGCCTTCAGGTCATTATAGAACACATGATAGCTCTGCCCGGAGGAGGAAGCGCCAACGAGATGGGAGTCCAGATCCCACGGTTTTTCGCCCCAGGTCAGCACCACGCGGTATTCATTTTCCGCCATCATACGGGAAAGGGGAATCGTCACATTATTCTGGCCAACTTTCACCGTGATATCGCCTTCCGCCACGATGTATTCGGGGCGATCGGCCCGATAATGGAAGGTGCCGGGATCCATCGTAAAGAAGAATTTCCCCTGATTGTTGGTGGTATAGATTTCTCCGTTAATATTGACCCGCACACCGCCCAGATGATTGCCGGGATTGGAAGCGTCTATAGCAACACCGGACACCACAGCAAAGTCATTGCCCAAGGGGCACTGCTTCAGGGCAGAAATGCTGAGGTACATGGCGGGACGAACACCATTATCATTTGTGGTGGTAAAGTTACCGCCTCTGTTGGACCCGCCGTACACCTTGCCGCCGCGGCCGACAAACTGGTTTTTGGCGCCACTGCCGGTTTTATCCATCCGCACCCACCAGCAGCCATAGCCATTCTCATTGACATTCACGTGGGGGTTGATGGCATACTGGGCATAATAGGTCACATCACAGCCGGTTTCGGCGAGCTTATATTTCTTGATCTGCTTTTCGTCCAGCATCGTTACGGTATCCGTCACTTTGGCGACCTTCGTGGGGATAATGCAGGCACGTTCTTGCGTCGAAAGGGCAGAATAAGCAAAATCATTCATCAGCCAGCTGCGGATATAGCTATCGCCCCAGGCAACAGCGGCACGGGTGGGATGATAGAGAATGCAATCCAGCGCGGCACTGGAAATAACCAGAACGCTGTCCTTCTGCTCGTTCACTTCCAGCACCGTCCATTCGATGCGTTCGCGCTTATCATAATAGCCATCCTGTTCATACCAACCCATCACAAACCGATCGCCGACTTCAGGCGTTTCCGTAAGGATCGGGCGGCCGGTCAGGCCATCCCCGGCAGCATAGTCCGTGGGGGCGTCCTGCTCAACGGGCACCGTTTCGGGTAAGGTATTGGTATCTGCCTTGTTGCTCGTCCAGTCGTTGCTGCTCACCATCAGGAAATAGGTGGTGGCATTGGAGCCTTCCGTCCAGTAGATGGTTTCGCCGGCAAGCACATCACGGATAATTCGGGTCTGGATGCCATTCCCCTTATTGAAAGTAAGAGAATCGCTCCGCAGAAGATCGCGCTCTGCACCTTCCGCCCGGTAGACAGAAATGGTAATGCTGTTAATTTCCAACTGATCCGTATCCACCGAAAAACTATATTCGCCGGATACCGGTGCAATCAAGCGGGTCCAGCAATTCTTTTTGGTGGTAACCTTCATTACCTGACCCAACTTATCAGCCTCCAGCTGATAGCCGCGCAGCGCATCACCTTTGCCTGTGGTGGTGTATTTCACGGTGGGATCGGTCCAATTGGCAAGCTGCGGATTGGCAAGCGATTCCGCGAAAGCGGATGTTAAAAATGTGCCAGCCAAAAGCACCGTCACAAGGAGCAGAGCACAAAGCCTTTTTTTCATTTGGATATTCTCCCCCTTTTTATGCATCCGTATAGCACAATGACTGCGTTTCCCTAGTGGTTGCACAGAAAAACCGCAGTGCTTTCCGGAGCACGCCGCCGTGCATCCGCCGCTGCCGAAGCAAAGTGCCATTGGATATACATTTTATTGTTTTCTTATTATATCAAAGCAGGAAGATATTGTCAAGAAAAACAGCAGCCCGTTTCCTGCCAAAGAAGGCTTTCTTTCCCGTTTTTGCCGGAGCGCCGGCCTGTTTTCCCCGATGGCCGGGCAGGAAACAGCCACAAAAAAAGCTCCATGGCAGCAGCGCGAAGCGAATGTGCCATGAAGCTGATTTTTTTATGGTTTTGCCGTTGCCGGTACAGGGCTGACTGTAGGTACCGGAGTAGCCGGGGCCGGCGTGGCGCCGGGGGTGGGCACAGGGGTAGGCGGCACGAGCGTGGGCGTGGCGTTGGCCTCGATCACTTCCTGATAAAGGGTGTTCAGGGTCTTGCGGCCGGCATTGCCGTCCACGGAAAGGCCCCGGGAGCGCTGATAGGCTTTCACGGCCTTCTGGGTGCCTTCCCGGTACTGGCCGGTAACGGTACCCTGATAGAAACCCATTTCCTTCAGCTTCATCTGCAGCCAGTACACATCCTGGCCTTCCTTGCCCACATAGAGGTTCCGGATCTCCCCTTCCGGGGGCTTGGTGCCGTCATATGTATAGACGGGCGGGGCCGGGGTGGTATAGGGCAGCATGTTTTTCGTATTCAGCTTGCCGGGCTGAATGGCATAGCGCAGTTCCGGGTCGCTTTCTCCGTCTTCGTGGATATACACCTTCATGCCCTTTTTCACATTGTTATAGATCCACTTAGCGTCCGCCACCGTCAGGCGGATGCAGCCGTGGCTGCCCCGCTTGCCAAGGCCGGTCAGGGAGGAGGCCTTCAGGGTCATTTCATCATAATCGCTGTACAAAACGGAATGGAAAGCGATGCTTTCATCGATCTTCGTCCAGTACTGGGCCTTGCCGCCGCCCCAGGTGGGGAATTCGCACCAGCGGGCCGTGCGGCCACTGAGAACGAAAGTGCCAAGGGGCGTGGGATACTGCTTGGTACCGGTGGCGCAAAGGAAGGTGCGATCCAGGTCCGTATAATCCTGGGTTTCCGCATTGTACTTCCAGACCTTCACCACCTGATTGTTGATATCCACTTCAAAGAAATACTGCAGGGGCGGCGCCGGCTTGGGCGTAGCGTTGGCAGGCACCACGCTGTGATCATTAAACAGGGCGTTCCAGGTTTCTTCATTCACGGTGCCGGTGGCATCCAGGCCGTTATGGGCCTGGAATTTTTTCACGGCATCCTGGGTCTGGGCATAATAGCCGGTGGTGGTTTTGTGATAGGTGAAAAAGCCCAGATCCATCAGCCGCTGCTGCACCTGCTGCACATCTTTTCCCTGATCGCCGTATGCCAGTTTCCGGGTGAAGGGCATATAGGCGCCGGGGGTAGGAATGGGGGTCGGCACAGGGGTAGCCGGTGCAGGCGTGGGCGTAGGCCGCACAGAAACAGCAAACAGCTTTTCCTGCGTCTTCACGTCCGCTTTGCCCGTTCCTTCCAGACCATGTTCATTCTGGAAGGTTTTCACCGCAGAAGCCGTTCCATCCAGATAATTACCGCTGCATTTTCCGGAATAATAGCCCAGCTCCGTCAGCTTTTCCTGCAGCATCTGCACGTCAAGGCCGCTCATGCCTTCTTCCAGCGGCCGGTAGCAAGTGCCATAAATCACAGAAAGGGTCTTTTCATCGGCAATGCCATTTTCCGGCAGGCCGTAGGCTTTCTGCACAGCCTTCACCGCCTTTTCCGTGCCATCGGAAAATACATCCGATGCCGGAATGCCGGTATAGTTCAGCTGCCGGAGGCGGGTATTGAGTTCCAGTACGTCCTTGCCCGTCTGTCCCTTGGAAAGGGCATTGTTTTCCTGCGCCTGGGCAGCCGTGCAAAGCAGCAGCACGCACAGGAAAGCCAGCATAAACTTCTTCATCATCTTCAGCACCTCTGGAAAATAAGTAGGGTTGCTTTCTGTATTGTATCCGGATAAAAACAGGAAATCAACCGGGAATATCCGGTCGATTTTCCGCATATTGGTCCATATACTATTTAATGTCAAAACCCTTGATTTGTCAACAGTTTATAAAGAAAATGTTACAAATTCTTTTCACTTTTTCTTTCCAGTCACACTGCCACCCAGTTCCCGGAAGGTTCCCTTCCATTTTTCCAGAGCAGCCTTGCCATTGCCGGTGGATACAAAGGCAAATACCCCAGCCCCCACCACCGCCAGCACCACCAGCCAGATGATGCCGCCAAAGGCGCCTTTGCTCTCCTGCTTTTCTGCCGCCTGCGCACCGCTGACACTTCCGTAGAGGGTTTTGTTCATCACCTGAGCCATGTGGCCGGTGGAAGCGAGCACGTCCTCCTTATTATTGGTATAGGTGCCAAATTCCAGCAAAACGGCCTGGGGCATCAGGTCCTGATTATAGGTGCCCTTGCCGATGTAGATATCCTTGATGAGCCCGGGATACATTTCATCTCCCACGGCCTTGATCTGGGTGGCAAAAGCTTTATTGGCCCCGGCGTTCTGGTTGCTTCTGCCCACCAGCAGCCGCACCTTGGTCATTTCCTCCCCTTCCACCGTGCTTTCATAGGAATCCGGGTCTTCAATGCCGTCCCGGTGAATATCCATGACTGCATCCACGCCCTTTTCCACCAGATTCACGGCAGTCGCGCGGCTGCGGCGATAGGCGCCGGCATCGTGGGGGTGATGGGTTTCATCGCTGTAATAAACGGTGATGCCTTCTTCTTCCAGGGCAGCTTTGAATTCCTCCGCCACATCGTAAATGCCGCCCCGCTCCTCATCGCTGCTTTTGCCGTCGGTGGGTTCATAGCTTTCGTCGCTGTGGGTGCAGTAAATGGCCACTGCCTTTTGTCGGCTGGCCACCGGCAGGGCGTCCTGATACAGCCAGCTCACATCCGGCATTTCATACACTCCCAGCGTATCCGCCTGGGCAGTGCGCCGGGTGTTATCCACGCCGGTAATGCGGAAATGCCGGTTATCCCCGGCAATGTATTCATCCCCCACCTCCGGCTGTCCGCAGTACCAGGTAACCGTCTCCCCCTGTTCATCCACAATGCGGTATATCGTCTGTTCATCTCCCTCTTCCGCCAGGGCCGGTATTGCCATCAGGCACAAAAGCAATGCGCAGATCAACGCTTTTTTCATTTCCTTTTACCCTCCTTCACCGGGGTGTATACCGGATCCTTGTTTTCACGGCCGGGCCTAGCCATTCTTTCCAGCAATTCCCCCACCAATTCCGAAAGAAGCACGGCAATCAAGCCACTGATCACCACCACGTCCATGGCGCCACCGCTGCCCAGGTGCAGCATCTGGTTGATGCCCTTTTGCCAGTTCATTACCGCCACCAGCGCATCCGCCAGCAGCACCCCCAGTACACCGCAAATGAACGCTGCCCGCCGGGAACGGCCCAGGATATACGCCACAGCGCCGCCGGCCAGGCCGTACACATAATTGGGGTCGATCACAATGGCTTCCGGTTCATCCGGCATGAGAAAACTGAGGGCATACACAGCCCCGGCCGTCACTACACTGCCAATCAGCGCCCGGGCCACTTCCTTCTTCGTATCCGCCTTGATCAGCAGATACACGCACACGCCCACCGGAGCCAGCGCGCCGCCGATATTCACCGATACCATCCCAAGCCGGATATCCGGCAGCAGCCCGCCAAAGAAAATCACCGCCATCAGGATCAGCGCTGCCCGGTCCGACAACTGCATTTTATCCAGCACCCGCTGACCCACGCCAAACAATACCAATACCGACGCAATGGCCAGCAAAATCATCCCAACAGACATTTCTTCTCCTCCTTGTGCCCTTTGCAAAATATTCCTATACCATCATGCCCGGATGAACGGCCCTTCATGCATCCGGAAAGCAAAGGCTGTACAAAAAAGGAAATGTGTGGTATACTGCTTTTATACATAAAGAGAACCGTTGCATTCATAACCGAAAGGAGGGAAAACCCTCATTGATTCAGGCTGTCATTTTTAATCTGGAAGGGGTGCTGGTCACCACCGATGCCTGCCATCATCAGGCCTGGCAGGCCATGGCCTATGAAAACGGCATTCCTTTCGATGAACTTACATATGAACGCATGCGCGGCCTCAGCCGCAGCGAAGCGCTGGATATCCTCCTTGCCCGGGCACGCCGCCGCTATACGGAACCGGAAAAGATGGTACTGGCCATGCGCAAGGGTGATCTGTACATGGAAGCCATCAGCAGGCTTGATACCACCTGCGCCCTGCCCGGCGCCATTGAAAGCGTGCTGGCCCTGCGGCACTCCGGCTTCCGCACGGCAGTTGCTTCTTCCAGCCAGCATACCCGGTTTATCCTCAAGCATCTGGGCATCCAGAACCTGTTTGATGCGGTGGCGGACGGCAATCTCATTGAAAAGCCGGCGCCCAACCCGGAAGTGTTTCTGCTGGCCGCAGAAAAAATGCACCTGGCCCCGGAAAGCTGCCTGGTGGTGGATGATGATAATTCCGGCATTGAAGGGGCCCACCGGGCCGGTATGCTGGCCGTGGGCATTGCGGATGCAGCCTACGAGCCTTTCACCGATTACCGGGCGGAAGACCTGGAAAGCATTGATCTGCTTTCCCTGGTGCAGGAAATTAACCGCAAGGAAAAAGCACTGCAAATTGGCTGATCCGGTATAGTCCCCCCTGCCGGCAGCTAAAAATACACCTGCGAATAAATAAAAGGAGAACATTATGATCACACAGCAAACCGCAAGGGCCGTACTGGCCGAAGCCGTGAAGACCGGCGGCGATTTTGCCGAAATCTTCCTGGAAGACAGGATGAACCACTCCCTGTCCATGTTATCGGGCAAGGTGGAAACGGTCAACAGCCTGCGCCTCCACGGTGCCGGTGTCCGGGTTTTTTCCGGCACCCAGGGCATTTATGTGTACACCAACGATACCTCCGAAGCCGGCCTCATCGCCTGTGCCCGCCGGGCTGCCGGTGCTATCCGGGACGGCAAGGGAGCCGATGTGCTTCCCCTCACCTTCCGGGAAACGCCCAATATCCACGCAATTGCTCAACGCCCCGATCAGGTGAAAACCGCCAAAAAGGTAGAAAAAATGCGGGCCGCCCAGGCAGCCCTCCGGCAGTATGACGAGCTTTCCCAGGGCGCCATTTCCTATAACGACAGCATCCAGCGCATCTGGATTGCCAATACCGAAGGGCTCTTTACCGGCGATACCCGGGTATACACCCGGTTCTTTGTCAATGCCATCGCCTCCAACGGCACGGAAAACCAGACCGGCTCCGCTTCCCCCGGCGCCATGCAGGGCTTTGAAATTTTCGATCATATGATCGATCCTGAAGCCTGCGCCCATAAGGCAGCCAAACAGGCCATCACCATGCTGCACGCTCCCCTGTGTCCTGCCGGTGTGATGCCTGTTGTGATTGATAATGGCTTTGGCGGCGTCATTTTCCACGAAGCCTGCGGCCATTCCCTGGAAGCCACATCCGTAGCCCCCGGCAACAGTGAATTCTGCGGAAAACTGGGCCAGAAGGTAGCAAGCCCCAAGGTGACTGCCATTGACGACGGCACCATGCCCAACGAATGGGGCAGCTTGAACATTGACGACGAAGGCACCCCCACCACCCGCCTGGTGCTCATTGAAAACGGCGTGCTGAAAAACTACATGATTGATAAACTGAACAGCCGCAAGATGGGCATGCCCATCACCGGCAGCGGCCGCCGCCAGGGTTATATGTATGCCCCCACATCCCGCATGCGCAATACCTACATCGCCGCCGGGGAGGATGACGAAAACGAAATCATTTCCTCCATGGGCGATGGCCTGTATGCCAAGGCCATGGGTGGCGGCAGCGTGGAACCCTCCACCGGCAAATTCAACTTCAACGTACTGGAAGGCTATCTGGTCAAGGATGGCAAGATTGCCCATCCCGTCCGCGGCGCATCCCTCATCGGCCGGGGCAGCGAAATTCTGCCCCTCATTGACCGGGTGGGCCGGGATATGCAGATGGCTCAGGGCATGTGCGGCTCCATGAGCGGCAGCGTGCCCACCAATGTGGGCCAGCCCATGATCCGCGTCAGTTCCATGACCGTTGGCGGCCGCTGAGGAAGGAGGAAACGATATGAATACCGATCTGTTCATTCAAAAACTTCTGGAAGCTGCCAAAACCCGCGGGCTGGCGGAAGCGGAAGTGTTCCTTGTGTCCGGCGATAGTTTCCGGGCCATGAGCCAGCAGGGCGCCCTGTCCAATTACACCGTCAATTCCACCCGGGGCCTGTCCCTTCGCGGCATCTATAACGGCAAAATGGGCTATGCCGCCACCGAAGCCATGGACGAAGAAGCCATCACCCAGCTGGTTTCCGGCGTAATCGAAAGCGCCCTTCTGTCGGAGGACGATTCCTTCCAGCAGATTTACAAAGGGGACGAGCATTACCCCGAACTGGATCTGTATAACCCCGAACTGGATACCGTGGACGAAAAGCAGAAAATCGATTTGCTGCTTTCGCTGGAACCCATGGCCAAGGCCAAAGACCCCCGCATTGTGCAATTAGCCTATAACGCCGTGGTAACGGCATCTTCCAGCCATCGCATTGTGAACACCCATGGCCTGGATTTACAGGACCGGGACAACCTGGCTTACGCCTACGCAGGCGCCGTGGCCAAAGAAGGAGATCGGGTAGCCACCGGTATGGGCATGACCGTCAGCCGGGATTTTGGCAAGCTGGATGCGGAAAAAGTGGTCAACGACGCCACGGAAGAAGCCCTCTTCATGCTCACCGCAGAGCCCGTGCCCAGCGGCACGTACCGCTGCATCATTGAAAACCGCTGCATGCCCGATCTCCTGGGCGTATTCAGCGGCGTCTTTTCCGCCGAAAGTGCCCAGAAAGGGCTGAGCCTGCTCTCCGGCAAGGAAGGCGAAATGATCGCCTCCGAAGTGGTCACCCTGATGGATGATCCGCTGATGAAAGACGGTCTGGGCTCCCAGCCCTTTGATGCCGAGGGTGTGGCCTGTTTCCCCAAGGCTGTGATTGAAAACGGCAAATTCACCACCCTCCTGCACAACCTGAAAACCGCCCATAAAGCCGGCGTTAAATCCACCGGCAACGCTGCCCGGGCCGGCTTTGCAGGCTCCATGCAGGTATCCCCCACCAATTTCTATTTCATGCCCGGCGAAAAGAGCCTGGCCCAGCTGATGGAAGATATGAATGAAGGCCTGGTGATCACCGACGTTTCCGGCCTCCACGCCGGCGCCAATGCCATCAGCGGCGATTTTTCCCTCATCGCTCAGGGCTACACCGTAAAGGACGGGAAAAAGGACAAGGCTGTGGAGCGCATCACCGTAGCCGGGAACTTCTTCCAGCTGCTCAAAAACATCCGCGCCGTGGGCAATGATCTTTTCTTCCCCGGCTCCTCCACCGGCAGTCCCTCCGTGGATATCGGCGAAATTGCCGTAGCCGGTAAATAACGCAAATCCCCTTCAGCGTCGCAGCAATTCTGCGGCGCTTTTTGCTGTATCATTCATGATAATTTTGTAAATTCTTGCTGCATTTGATTGCCAAGCGGATAAAATGTGATATAATGACAATGTATGTGCGAAAGAAAACCTGTGTTCGGAGGAATTTGCATGAAAAAGCTGATTGCTGTTATTTTGCTGCTTTGCCTGTTGCTGCCCATGGAAGTCCTGGCTGCCGGCAAAGTCATTTATCGGGGCGAAATTACCGATCGTTACCCCACCAGCTACACCCGGGTTTATTCCAAAATGGATAAGAACAGCAAATCCATTACAGCGCTGGATCCGGGCAGCCCCGTCAATATTACAGCAGTGCATCCGGGCTATGTGGAAGTGGTTCTGTCCAGCGGCAAGACCGGCTATATCCTCCGCAACCGTGTGGACGTGACAGAAACCGTGGATCCCACCACCACACCGCCCTATCCCGTGATCCATTTCCCCTATTATGTGGAAATTGACCGCAACGTGGAAGTAAAGGCCGAAAAAGATGCCAGCAGCGAAACCCTTTCCCTGCTGACTGCCGGTGCCCGGGTAGCTGTGCTGGGCTGTGAAGACGGCTGGATCAAGCTGGTGCACAAACGTCAGTACGGCTACATCAATTCAAACGACGTTTCCGCTATTCTGCCCGTGGCACCCGATGCCAGAACAGCCGGGGAGGGCGAAGCGCTGGCCGTGTTCAATTCCTTCTATTCCGACGACAAGGACCGCATCAATAACCTGAAAGTGGCCTGCAATTTCATCAGCAAAACCCTGCAGCCCGGCGAATCCATGAACTTCAACAAAACCGTGGGCCCCTTCAACGCTTCCAACGGCTATCTGAAAGCCTTTGTGCTGAAAAAGCCGTCTTCTGCCGATGAAGGCGAATCGGATTCTGAAGGCTATGGCGGCGGTTCCTGCCAGGTATCTTCCAGCCTGTGGGATACGCTGATCCAGCTGGACGGCATCACCATCCAGATGCGCAAGCCCCACGGGGCCAACGGCATTGCTTACCTGCCCCACGGCATGGATGCTTCCTCCGGCCGGGATGACCTGAACCTGATTTTCCGCAACGATTACGATTTCCCCGTCCGGATTGATGCTTCCTGCCACGATCTGTGCCTGTTCGTTGCCATCTATAAAGGAGAATAATTATTTTGAAGCGTATCTTATCTCTGCTTCTGCTGATTGCATTGCTGCCCCTGCACGGGGCAGTTTCCTTAGCGGAAGAAAATGAACTGCCCCGGCTTTACAAAGCCCGATGCCGTGTAGCCGCCAATGTATACGAAAGCGTGGATAAAACCGAAGGGGTCCGGCAATTCACCGTTCTGCCGGCCAAGTCCTATGTGGTGGTGCATCATCTGGATCCTACCTTTGCCTACGTCACCAGCGACAGATACGGCGTAACCGGCTATGTGAAAAGGGTGTGCCTGGATAATACCGAAACCATTGATCCTGCCACCACACCGCCCTACGGCGTGGAATTCAACCACTATATCACCTGTGTCATCGCTCAGGATGCACCGGTACTGACGGATATTGAAAACGGCGAAGTGCTCATCACCCTGCACAAAGGAGCCAAACTTTCCCTCATCGGTTACGAAAACGGCTACGCCAAGTTAATTTATCACCGCCAGTACGGCTATATTGATTCCAATCTTTTATCCGCTCCTGTTCCCGTTTATGTTGACCCGGAAACCGCCGGTACCGATGCACCCATTGCCGCCTACACCTCCTTCTACAAAACCACGGAGGACGAAACCAATATCGGCCGGATGAAGAACATCGATACCGCCTGCGAAAAGCTTTGCGCCATTACATTGCAATCCGGCAACAATCTGGATTTCAACCGGGATATCGGCCCCTACCGGGCCTCCAACGGCTATCACCCGGCACCGGTATTGGTGGATGGCAAATCCCAGCTGGGCTACGGCGGCGGCACCTGCCAGGTGTCCTCCACGCTGTACAATGTGGTGCTGCAGCTCCCCGGGCTGTATGTGATCCAGCGCAGGGCCCATGGCAATAACGGCGCTTCCTACCTGCCCATCGGGGTGGATGCCGCTGTGGGAAACAGTAAACTGAATTTCCGTTTCCGCAATCATTATCTGTTCCCCATCCGCATTGATGCTTCCGCCCAGGACGGCGCGCTCACCATCGCCATCTACCGGGCAGAATAATGCACAACTTATAAGCAAAAAGCAAGCCAAAACGCTTGCTTTTTTGTTTGCTTTTCAGCAGGGAAAAAGAACATTCCGGCGAATATACTTCCCTTGAATGTACATTCAAAGGAGTATGTTTTTATGAGTACCATGGCCCTTTCCCCCTCTCCGCTGGGTTCCCGGGAAGAGAAAAAGAGTTTCTATAAAAATACATTGCTGGTTACCCTGCCCATCGTGTTCCAGTATTTTATGGATGCTGCCGTGGGCTGCGCCGACGTGCTGATGCTGACGCTGGTGGAAAATGCTGAAATTCCCCTGGCTGCTTCCAGCCTGGCCAATCAGGTCACCTTCACCGTTGGCAATCTGGTGTTTGGCCTGTCTTCCGCCGCCGGCGTCATGGCTGCCCAGTATTTTGGCAAGGGCGATAAAAAGACCGTGGAAAAAGTGCTGGGCCTGGCCTGCCGGCTGGCGCTGATCCTGGGCATCTTTTTCACCCTGCTCACCGCCATTCTTCCCGGCCCGCTGATGAGCCTGTTTTCCAAAGATCCTGCGGTCATTGAAGCCGGCAAAACCTACCTGCTGGCGGTGTGCGCTTCCTATGTGCTCAGCGCCTTTGCCCAGGTGTACCTGAGCGTTATGCGCTCCGCCGGCCGCGTGCGGATGAGCATGGCCGTCCATTCCCTGACAGTCGTTTTGAACGTGGTGCTGAACGCCTGCTTTATCTTCGGCTTCGGCCCCTTCCCGGAACTGGGCATTCTGGGCGTGGCCCTGGCCACCACCATTTCCCGTGCGATTGAAGTGATCATCTGCCTGATTGACGGGCATGTGTGCACGATCATCCGGCTGCGGGTGAAATACATTCTGCAGAAAGCCGGTTCCATGACCCGGGAATTTATGCGCATGGCCATTCCTGCTGCCGGAAACGATGTGATCTGGGGCCTGGCCATCAGCGTGTATTCTGCCATTCTGGGCCACCTGAGCACCGATATTACCGCTGCCAATTCCATCGCCAATGTGGTGCGCCAGTTCGGCACGGTCATCTGCTTTGGCACCGCTTCTGCCGCTGCCATTATCTTGGGGCAGGCCATGGGGGATAATAAGCTGGCAGAAGCCAAAGTATACGCCAAACGCTTTATCATCCTGGCCGTCATCACCGCACTCATTGGCGGTGCCGCCATCCTGCTTTTGCGGCCGGTGGTGATGGATTATATGCATTATTATGTGGACGTTTCCAGCCCCGAAGTGCAGCAAAACCTGAACCAGATGCTGCCCACCATGCTTTTCATCAACGCTTATTACATTCTGGGCATGAGCCTGAACACCATGCTCATCTGCGGCATTTTCCGCGCCGGCGGCGATGTGAAATACGGCTTCTTCTGCGATCTGATTGCCATGTGGGGCTATGCAGTGCCCGTAGGGCTGATATGCGCTTTCTGGCTGAAGCTACCGGTGATGTGGGTGTATTTCATCCTGTATCTGGATGAATTCGTGAAGATGCCGGTGAACTTCTGGCATTACAAAAAAATGACCTGGCTGAAAAACATCACAAGGGATGATGTATAGCAAAATGCCTGCGGTTCCAACGAATCGCAGGCATTTTCTTTACTTTTTCCAGAACGTCCAGGTGCAGATGGGTTTGAAACCGATTTTCTGATAAAAAAGATCACCGCCACCAGTCATGAGCGTTGCACCCTTTTCCCCCATCCGCCGGGCCATTTCGCAAAGCAGCGCCGCTGCCAAGCCTTTCTTCCGATGTTCCGGCACGGTGCAAAGCGGTTCCAAATAGGCCAGCTTGTTCTTTTCCGTCCACCACATGCCGCCGTAGCAGGCGTAGTTTCCCTTTGCATCCACCACCGCCATGGCACATTCCGGCGTGGCGTGAGGTGCTGCCATCAGATGCAGTCCGCTTTCAATGTCTCCATCCCAGGGTCCTTCCTCCGCTTCATGGTCAAACCCCTTCCAGCAGCATTCGTCCGCCTTCGCCACGTCCAGTTCCCCGGGCGCTGTAAAACGGTAACCCTCCGGCAATTTCCGCTCAAAAGGCTGGTCAAAATAATAGCCGTATTCGATATACCCAAATTCTTTGTGATAACCCGCTTTTCCTGCTGCCTGAATAAAAGGGCTTTGCTCTTCAAAAATCACCAGCCGCCGCTTTTCGTCGCCCTCGCCCAGGTGCTGATCAGCATAAGCCATCATTTCATCCGCCAGATATTCATACCCCGGCCGCAGGCAAAAATACACGTCTGTCCGTGGATTTTCCGTAAAGCAAAAGCCCACCATGTTCCCTTCGTCTTCCCAGATCCGCCAGCGATGGCACAGGGATGCATCCATCCAGTCGGAAGACAGGGCATATTCCACAAAAGGCGGCATGACGCCGTTTCGGTTATCCGGCG
>JAFSGG010000096.1 GCA_017434775.1 Clostridia bacterium | reverse complement strand
GTACCATGTGTTCCCGGAAATCAAGGCCTATGGCTGCTGCCACGAAGTATTCGGCACGCAAAAGCTGTTGTGCGCCATGCTGGATAAGGAGCACGGCATCCCCGGCGTGAACCGCCAGGATCTGTACACCACTGTCACCGGCATCAACCACTTCACCTGGCTCACCTCCGCTTCTTATAAAGGGATCGACCTGATGCCCCTTTATGCCGATTTCTGTAAAAAGTACGCTGCCACCGGCTTTTCCGAAGGCGGGGATGATAACTGGATGAACTCCAATTTCTCCTCCAACCAGAGAGTGAAAATGGACCTGTTCAACCGCTACGGCTGGATCGCCGCTGCCGGGGACCGGCACCTGGCCGAATTTTTGCCCCCCTGGTATCTGAAGGATCCGGAAACCGTGCACAGCTGGAAATTCCACCTGACCAGCGTGGACTGGCGGGAAGAAGACCTGACAAGAAGACTGCAGCGCAGCGACGACCTGATTTCCGGCAAGGAAGAATTGCAACTGAAAGCCAGCGGCGAAGAAGGGCATCTGCTCATCAAAGCCGTGCTGGGCCTTGGGGATCTGGTATCCAATGTGAACATCCCCAATCAGGGCCAGATTCCCAATCTGCCCCTGGGCGCCATTGTGGAAACCAACGCCCTCTTCGGGCTGGACCGCATTTCCCCGGTTCACGCAGGCCCCGTGCCGGAAAATATCCTGCCCCTGATTCATCGCCATGTGCTGAACCAGGAAAATACCCTGAAAGCCGCCCTCACCTGCGACCGCAAGCTTGCCTTCGCCACCTTCATGAACGATCCCCAGATGGGCGGCGTTTCCCTGGAAGAAGGCCAGAAGCTCTTTGACGACATGCTGGAAAACCAGAAAAAATACCTGCCCACGGGCTGGTTTGAAAACTGAGCCGGCAAAAACCGAAGACTTTAATATCCCCTTCCTGCAACGGAAAGGAAAGCAAAAAGCGCCTCCTCAATGCGGGTGATGTAAAGGAATGTGTTCTCCTTCATGATGACAGTAAGTGTTGCCGATCGCGTTGCTTATGCTTTCTTTGTTCTATGATAGCATGAATACGATAAACTTGAATTTGAATAACTGTTCGAAAAACTTGTATTCACATAACACAATACCCATTGTCAAACGCATTGACAAGCAATGTAAAACACGATATAATTATCAAAACGAATATTTACGAAAGGGAACCAGCTGACTGCAGAGGCCACTGGTTCCCTTATGCCTTTAGGAGAAAAATAAGCTGGATTTGCCGGAATTGAAATCCAATTACAATAACAAGGGTGTTGTTTATGATGAAAAAGAAATTCTCCCTCTCCACAACACATATGATTATGCTAAGTTTTCTGGTGGTGATTCTTGTCGGAAGCCTGCTGCTATCCCTGCCAATCAGTTCTGCAAGCGGCAATGCAATCCCCTATTTGGATGCCCTGTTTACAGCCACAACAGCCACCTGCGTAACGGGATTGGTAACGCTTCCCACAGTAACAACATGGAGTATGTTCGGGCATGTTATTATCTTAGTACTGATCCAGGTGGGTGGTTTAGGCGTTATTACGATTATGTCTGCATTCATGATTCTGTTGCAAAAGCGGATGGGGATCAATAACCGACTTTTACTACAGGATGCATTTAATCTGAACAGCCTTTCTGGTATTGTACGCTTCGTTAAGCGAGTGCTTCTGGGATCCCTCTTGGTGGAGGGAATCGGCGCTTTGCTTTACATGATCGTATTTGTCCCTGAGTATGGTCTGAGAGGAGTCTGGATATCCGTATTTACATCCATCTCAGCCTTTTGCAATGCCGGTATTGATATCATTGCAGAGAACAGCTTGTGCAACTATGCAACAAATCCCCTCATTAACGCCGTCACCAGCCTGCTGATTATCTTAGGCGGCATCGGATATATCGTATGGTGGGATATGATGGGTCTTGGCACAAGAACTGCCGCAAAGAAACACCGGCGTTTCCAAAGTCTCTCCCTGCATAGCAAAATTGCTATTGTAACAACTTTGATTCTGATTCTTGGCGGCGGAATACTGATCTTCTTGTTTGAATATGATAATCCGCTGACCATTGGAAACCTGTCTGTTTTCGATAAAATCCAAGTCTCTCTGTTCCAGTCGGTTACTACAAGAACGGCAGGTTTTGCAACTGTACCGCAGCAAGATCTGACCAATGCTTCCTCCATCCTTTGTCTGTTGCTCATGTTTATTGGTGGTTCTCCTGTTGGTACTGCCGGCGGTATTAAAACGGTGACCGTTGCTGTTTTAGTGGTATCGGCGATTGCAACGGTTCAGAACAAGCAGAATGTATCTATGTTTAACCGCAATATTTCAAAGCAGATGGTTAACAAGGCAGTGGCAGTTACCTTGATGTCCTTTTCTATTATGCTCACATCCACAATTCTGCTTTCTGCTGTTTCCAATGCCGATACCTTGGATATCCTTTTTGAAACCGTCAGTGCTACTGGAACAGTGGGGTTAACTCGGGATATGACACCGTATCTGAATACCGCAGGAAAAATGATTATCATCGGAACCATGTACCTTGGCAGAGTGGGGCCAATTTCTCTGGCACTTGCATTGAATTCCAGAAAGAAGCATCCGAACATCATCAAAAATCCCACAGAAGAAATTAGTGTCGGTTAAAGGAGCGTTGACTTGACTATGAAAAAGACATATGCTGTATTTGGTCTGGGCCGGTATGGTATTGCTGTAGCCCGTGAACTCGTCAGTAACGGCGTGGAAGTAATTGCTGTGGACTCCGATGAAAGGATTGTGAATGCAGCCGCAGACGAACTGCCGATCTGCAAATGTGCTGATGTTACAGATCCCGAAGTCATCCGGCAGTTGGGTATTTCCAACGTGGATGTAGTAATCATTGCAATGGCCAACAACCTGGAGGCCAGCGTTATGGCGGTAACCCTCTGCAAGGAGATCGGTGTAAAGAGTGTAATTGCCAAGAGTGCCAATGAAATGCATCAGAAGATTCTCATTCGTGTTGGCGCGGACACGGTTGTGTTCCCGGAGAACGAATCCGGCATCCGTTTGGCTAAAAATTTGCTCAGTTCCGGTTTTGTGGACATGGTTTCCCTGGCGAAAAATGTATCGATGATTGAACTGGATGTAAAACCAGAGTGGGTCAATAAAAACCTGATCGAGTTGAATCTGCGCAAAAAGTTTTCCGTCAATGTAGTGGCTATTCACAAAGGAGAATCTGTCAGCGTGGATATTGATCCCCATGCACCACTGCAAGCAGATGATAAGCTGATTGTGATTGCGAATACGGAGAAACTATCCAAATTGATTTAATAGTTGCGATGCTATGATTCAGGCAAGGCAACGTCGAAGCAGCAATCATCCATCATAATAAACCAATTGACAAATTCAGATTTGTTGAGCAAACAAAAAAATTCCGATCATTTCAGGAGGGCGCAATTATACGCGCCATTCCGGTGCATTGCGTTTGGGGACCACATAAGCAAACGGGCATCCGGCATATTCACTGGATGCTCGTCTCTTCTAATTGTGGGATAAACTGATCCTTAAGAAACCTCCCGCCACGGAAGCGCTTTTTGTTGTTCAGCAGGATTCTGTTTATTATTTGGCAACGGTAAAGGTGGCGCAGGCTGCCTGCACATCTGCATAGAAATCATTCACTGCATCCCGGCCGAAAACGGACGTGGTGGTCAGGTTGATCGTATACAGATCGGTATCGTCCAGGTAGAACAGCATATCCACAGAAGCGGTAACGCCGTTCAGGCTGTATTCCGCGGCCAGCAGGATAAATTCCTTCTCGCCAAAGGCAACCTTTTCCCCTTCTGCCGTGAACTCAATGGCGGGCATCTGATTGGCCAGCTGACTTTTCAGCATGGGAATGACCATGGAAACAAACAGGTCTTCGGTGAAGGCCATGCCCATATTTTCCTTGACGATAACCACGTTATTGGCATAAGGATTGATCAGAACGGCACAATCAGCGGTTTCCAGCTGGGGTTTGAGTTCTTCCAGCGTTATGGCGTTGGTGCCGGTAAAGGACATCTCGCCCTTTTCATAAGCGTCGATGTACTGCTGCACATTGGTTTTATCCACGCACAGCCAATCGGCAGGCACCTGGATGGAATAGCCCTGATTGGGGTGGGTATAGGTCTGGGTTTCCTGCGCCATGGCAGAAACGCACAGCAGGCACATTACCAAAGCCATGATCAAAGCAAACATTTTTTTCATTGTGTTTTCCTCTCTTTCTTTTTCACAACCGGTGTGTTCAGTATATTTCCGTTTTCCGCCTTTGTCAACATAAGCAAAAGGGAGGTTCACACCCTCCCCTGCATGATCATTGGTTTTCCCGGATATACAGCACGCCCAGCGTCCCCCTGCCGCAATGGCTGGAAATCACGCCGCCGGCCCGGGTGATATGGATTTCGTCAAAATAGCCCAGGGTTTTCACCTGCTCCACCGCAGCATCAATGACCTTCTGCTCGCAGCCGGAATGGGTAACAAACACATGCTTTTTATCCGCATGCAGCATGCTTTCTTTCTGATCCTGTACATAATCGGCAATCAGCTTGCTCATTTTACCCCGGTATTTCTGGCCGGGCAGCATTTTGCCCTCCACCACATTAATCTGAGGATGCAGCCGCAGCGTGCTGCCAAGCAATGCCGCCGCCCCGCTGCAGCGCCCACCCCGGTGCAGGTACGTCAGGGTATCCACCACAAAGGAAGCACTGACCCGGGGGATGATCTGCCGAATTTTTTCCACAATCTCCGGCCGGCTTTTGCCTTCCTGGGCCATTTCCGCCGCCGTGATCACCAGCAGCCCCACACCGGTGGACAGGTTGCGGGAATCGATCACGGAAATACGGCTTTCCGCACCGCTTTCCCGGGCCACGGCACGCATGATATCATACGTGGAAGACATATCCGAAGAAATGGAAAAACAGATAATTTCATCTCCGCGGCTCAGGTACCGTTCAAAGGTTTCTTTCACCCGGCCCGGTGCACAGGCCGCCGTCTTGGGCACGGTTTTGTTTTCATCCGCCCAGGCATAAATGGCATCCGGGCCAATATCCCGGCCATCTTCATAGCTTTTGCCATCCAGCACAATATTCAGCGGCAGAATACGGATGTTATATCGCTTTATCAACTCCGGCGATAAATCGCATGTACTATCCGAAATGATCTTGATCATGGTTCTGTTACTCCTTGCCTGTCAGGCCATATCTTTACGATCTTAGTATACACCGGAATCTGCAACTTAGTTTCAACTTTTTTACTTTTTTTATTCTTTTTTCCTTCTTTTCCTGCCTCTTGCATCCCGGCCCATCTTTTGATATGCTATGAGCAGGAGAAAAGGAAAAGAGGCCTGTTATGTTTAAAATCCTGATTGCGGAAGACGATAACGAACTGCGGCAGTTATTCCAGCGGGTGCTGACCATCAACGGCTATGCCGCCGCCGGTGTGGCCGACGGGCAGGAAGCCCTGGAATATCTGGAAAAAGAATATGTGGATCTGGTGATTTCCGATATTATGATGCCCCAGATGGACGGCTACGCCCTGGCCCGCAGCATCCGGGAAATAAACCCTTCCATGCCCATCCTGATGATTACCGCCAAAGGGGACTTCAACGACGTAAGCCAGGGGTTTTCCTCCGGCGCCGACGATTATATGGTGAAGCCCATCAACGTAAACGAAATGGTGCTGCGGGTGAAAGCCCTGCTGCGCCGGGCGGAAATGAACAGCGAACGCAAGCAGAAAATCGGCGATACGCTGATGGAATACGACGCCCTTACCGTCACCCGAAACGGGGAAAGCCAGGTGCTGCCCCAGAAGGAATTTATGCTTTTGTATAAAATGGCGGCCTACCCCGGCAAGATTTTCACCCGGCAGCAGCTGATGGACGATATCTGGGGCTATTCCTCATCCTCGGAACTGCATACCATTGACGTGCACATCGGCCGGCTGCGGGAACGGTTCAAGGATAACCCGGATTTTCGGATTGTTACGCTGCGCGGCGTAGGGTTCAAGGTGGTGCGCGAATGAAAAAGAAGCTTGAAAACAGCCTGGAAAAAATCGAAGAAAAGCTGGAAAAAAGCCCGTTGCTGGGTATCCGCACCTATTACTGGACGGCCATCCTGTTTGAATTCATCATCGCTGCCGGGCTTTCCCTGGCGGCCGTTCTGCTGCTGAATCATTTTCTGGATATTGAGGACAGCAGCCTGCTGCTGGTGTTTGCCGTGCTGCTTTGCTCCTCCATCACCGCCGGCATTTCCTTTTACCTCAATCGCTGGGTGCTGACCCCCATCCGCAAGCTGGGGGGTGCCATGCGGCAGGTGGCCAAGGGGGATTTTAAGATTCAGGTGCCCACCAAATCCAAAATAAAAGACATCACTGAAATCAACCGCAATTTCAACCTGATGGTCCGCGCCCTGGACGGCACAGAAATGCTGCAGACGGATTTCGTATCCAATGTGTCCCACGAATTCAAAACCCCCCTGACAGCCATCGAAGGCTATGCCATGCTGCTGCAAGGCACGCCGCAAATGACGGATGAACAGCAGGAATATGTGGAAAAAATCCTGCTCAATACCCAGCGCCTGTCCGGGCTGATCGGCAATGTACTGCTGCTTTCCAAGATCGAAAACCAGCAGATCCCCAAAACCCTGCGTCCCTTCCAGCTGGACGAGCAAATCCGCAAAGTCATCATGCTCCATGAACCCCAGTGGACGGAAAAAGAGATTGAGCTGGATGTGGAACTGAATGATATCGTCTGCTACGGCAACGAAAGCCTGCTCTTTCATGTGTGGAGCAACCTGATTTCCAACGCCGTCAAATTCAACCGTTTCGGCGGCATCCTGCGCCTGCGGCTGGAAGAAACACAGGAGCAGATCATCTTCACCGTGGAAGATCAGGGGCCCGGCATCCCCGAAGCGGACCTGCCCCATATCTTCGATAAATTTTATCAGGGCGATAATTCCCACCGCCAGTCCGGCAATGGGCTGGGGCTGTCCCTGGTCATGCGCATCCTCAATATTTGCAACGGCACCATCACGGTGAAAAATCCGGAAGACGGCGGCGCCTGCTTCTGCGTGAAACTAAAAAAATGATCCTGCCCGGAAGGCAGAAACCCGGATGAAATACCTGCATAGGAGGGGCTTCCCCTCCTTTTTGTTTGCATTCTGCATAAAAAAAACGAGAGGGGTTTCCCTCCCGTTTATTGCAGCCGCATTTCGTTGCCGTTGCGGTCATGATAGATCTGATTGCCGTGCTTATCCAGAAACCGGCTTTTTTTCCTGTGCAGCCGGTCCGCAAGCCATTCCATAACACAGAATACCAGCGCCGCACCCAGGCACACCAGATATCCCGCATCCACCATGGTATGGGTGGGCCGATAGCCGCTGTAATTGATATCGATGGCCAGCGCGTTCATGGTGGCTTCGCCATCCAGCACCAGATTGCCAAACAGACCGCACAACCCGGTAATCACCACACAGCCAATCCCTACCCACAGGCAGATTTTGCGTTTCAGAAACAAAGGACACGCCATCATAGCCAGGGCGCATACAAGCATCAGCCAGGCCAGGGGCGCCGCCGCCAGCAGACGTGCGCCGGTAAGCTTAATCTGCCAATAGCTATACACCGGAAAAAGCAGAAAAAACACCAGATACACCACGCCGCACAAGCCGGCTGCCCAGTTGGGCTTGCGGCTTCGGGTCATTTTCTTCAAAAATTCCATCATGTTCAATTTCCGAAAACCCAATGGTTCCTCCTGTCCGATCAGATAATATCCTGCCAAAGGCTATGCAAACACAAGCACATCATACCACATCCAACGGCAAAAATCCACTTTTTCATCCTCATTTCCTGCTGTTTTCTGTTTATACAGCATGCAACACAACAAAAAAGGCCCCCTTTTCGGGGACCTGACAGAACCGGAACGTTACTCGGCTTCGTTTTCCTTCACGGGAGCCGCTTCAGCCTTGGGCTGGGTATAAACGGGCTGCTGGGGCTGATAGCCGTAATTCTGCTGAGGCTGCTGAGGCTGATAGCCGTAATTCTGCTGAGGCTGCTGGGGCTGATAGCCATAATTCTGCTGGGGCTGACGGGGCTGCTGATAGCCGTAGCCCTGCTGAGGCTGCTGGGGCTGCTGATAGCCGTAGCCCTGCTGAGGCTGACGGGGCTGCTGATAGCCGTAGCCCTGCTGGGGCTGCTGGTAACCATAACCCTGCTGGGGCTGACGGGGCTGCTGATAGCCATAGCCCTGCGCAGGACGAGCAGCCGGAGCGGCACCGCCGGCGAGCCGGGGCATCAGGAAAGCCAGCACGCAGTAAGCCACAGCCAGCAACAGGCACAGAATACCGCCGATGCCGATCATGCTGAAGCTGGCATTTCTGCCGATATACCGTGCAATCTGACCGGCTTCAGGATACACAACCGTACCAAAGAAAGTAAAGAAGGCGATGATCACCGTGCCGATGATGCCCACAACGCGCTTCACCTTATCCGGTGCGGCAAAAGCGCAGATCAGCATAACAAAAGCAACGAGGGGCACCAGCGCCACAAACAGGCCGCCTTCGGAATCAAACATGGCATCCAGCGGCATATTTTCCGACATGGTCTGGCCATAGGCGCTGGCCGTTACGGTGTAGAACGGCAATACAAAGAAAAACAGGACGATCAGAGCCGCACACACGGCAGGCAGGAACTTGAGGAACTTGTTCATTTTCTTCACCCTTCTTTTTGTTGTGCATCCGTTTCTGTATGCATGCATCAGGCCCCATTCTATACAGCATAAACCTTTCATGCACATTTTTTCCTATGTACTTTTTTCAGAACAGATGTTTTTTTCATTATAGCATAGGCCTCTTTCGATTTCCATACGGTTTGAAAATTTTTTTGCTTTTTTCCACAAAAAAAGCCCCCCGGAAGGGGAGCCTGTATTGTGCTGATTATTCCTGCACAGGAGCGTTTTCCACCGGGGCTTCCTGAGAAACGGGAGCGTTTTCATAAGCCTGGGGAGCATATTCCTGCTGGGGCTGATAATCATAGCCCTGCTGAGGTTGCTGGGGCTGATAGCCGTAACCCTGCTGGGGCTGCTGGGGCTGGTAGCCGTAACCCTGCTGGGGCTGCTGGGGCTGATAGCCGTAATTCTGCTGAGGCTGCTGGGGCTGGTAGCCATAGTTCTGCTGGGGCTGCTGGGGATAGCCGTACTGATCGTAGCCGTAGGGCTGCTGGGGCTGGCGGGGAGCCCGGGGCGCACGGGGGGCATCCAGGAAAGCCAGCTTGAAGCTGTCTTCCTTGTTGGCAACGGCACCAAATTTGGTGAGCGCGCGGCACAGCGCCGTTTCAATTTTATCAAAGAAGGAAACGGAGGAAATCTTACCGGCAAAGAGCACCACCACAACATAGCCCACAGCCAGCAGCGTGCACAGAATGCCGCCCACGCCCACGCTGGCGTTCATGCTGTAACCTTCTGCGGAAATTTCCGTCAGCACCATGAACAAAAGAGTCAGGAAAGCAATGACGGAACTGGCAATCAGCTTGATCTTATTGGAGAAGAAAACAGCCATGACAATCAGCAGAATGCTGAACAGCAGCAGCAGGAAAGCCTTGAAAAAGGCGACATAGAAGAGCCGGGCGCTGGCAACTCCATCATTATACAGAGCGTAGAAGGGCAGAATCAGAAGAAACAGGTGATACAGATAACCGATCACCAAAGCCGGGAAGGAGACGTTTTTGCGTTTCATACACAATCACCTTTCATTATGAATGTAGCCATTCCCGGCATTTTGCCAGGAACAAATTACTTGCATTTATCATAGCACACTTGTGGAAAAAAAGCTACTTAAAATTCTGCTTTTACCGGGAATTTACCACCTGTTTTTCCGCACCATACATTAATTCCAGCTTGCTCATCATATCCTCCAGCACAAAGCGGCTGTCCACCCACGCATACACCCGGATCAGGGGTCGGCCTTCCTCCAGCCTGCAGGTGGTGTCCCCATTTACAATGGGAGAGGAGCGCAGGGAATAACTGCCGCAAGCCGGGTCCAGCGCCACCCCAATGGCCGGGTTGTCTCCCAGGGTCCAGCTTTCCCCGGCCGTCCAGCCGGCATTGGGCCCCGCATTATAGTCCACCATTTGCTCAAACAAATGCTTGCCAATTTTTCCGCAGGGGGATATGCGTTTCTGGATTTCCGCCAGGCCAATGCGCATTTTGCCATATACCGTTACCGGCAAAAGCCACACCTGCGCCCCGCTGCCCAGCACAAAATTGGCCGCCTCAATATCGTTTCCGGAATTGAACTCCCGGAAAGCGGGGTTGGGATGATCCATGTCCTGGCAGCCGATCCACACAAGGGTCATTCTGTCCTTGATCTCCGGGCAGGCCTGCATAGCCCGTGCCACATTGGTAATGGCCCCCAGGCACAATACAAACAGGGGCTTTTCATCCTCCGCCAGCGCTTCCCGGATCAGAAATTCGCCCGCTTCAGACAGCGGCGCATCCTGCGTCAAACACAGCGGCCCATCCTCCCCCATGAAGTGGGGCACATCCATTTTCATGCAATCCAGAATAGTTTCAATTTCCCCATAGCTTTTTTGCACTGTGCCCTTTCTCCCAAAATGCTCCGCAAAAATGGCCTTTACCTCAAATTTCCTGCACATCAGGGCATGGGCAATGGCAAAAGGATCATCCGCCTCACAGGCCGCATCCGTATCCACAATCACCCGGATTTTCTTGTATTCCGGTACGTCATATTGCAGCATAGTTTTCCCCTTTCCGGTCTGTTTTCAGTAAACCGTAAATATGATAATCACAGTACACGCTCACCCTTTTTCCCTGGCGGAGGGTACCTTCCCTTCGGATACCACTCTTTTCCAGCGCCCGGATGCCGGCCAGATTCCGCACATCCATTCAATGCCAATATTCTTCCAGAAATTTGTTTGTCAGCACCTTCAGCTGCGCTTCACACAACGGCAAATCAAAATCTTTTCCCAATTTTTTCTTTATAACGCGAAAGGAAGCAAGAATGTTATCCGCCAGCATCTGGATTCTGTCCAGTGCGGATGCATTCAGAAACTGCTCATAATGCATCCGCAGGGAAAGGCTTGCCATTCTGGCTTTTCTGTGAACAAGCTTTGTTTCGGTATACCTGTGGGCAGCATACTCCTTTTCCGGTGCAATGATGGGGGCAATGCCAACGGTATCCAGACACCGCGTATATTGGCATATATCCATGTGCCGGGATACATACTGCTGATACCGATATACGGCATCCTCTGTTCCATGCACGTTTGAAAAGTATGCCGGTGCGTTTATGTATAGATTCATTCTTTTACCCCTCGCCGTTCCATGATAACAAACTTTTTCGGCTGTTTCCGGCTTTATAAATACATCAAATCAGCTTCGGCCGTTTTTGCATTAACAATCCATTCCATGTCATTTCTCAGCCAGTACCGTAAACTCCCCGGGCAGGCCCGGGTTTGTCCAGGCCGGATGCTCGTCGAATTTGCGAAGGGTAAAACCGGTGCAGATCACGGCGTTGATGATCTCGCTGATGTTGTATTTCCGCAAACTGCATTGGGGAAACGTCTTTCGCTTTTCGCCATCGTAGAATTTGGCATGGGGCATTTCCGCTTCGAAAATCTCAGTGGAAAAATATCCCCTTGCAGGCTGCTGAAAGCCCAGTACATCGTATATTTTCGTGAAAGGATGAAAATCGCTGCAGATCATTTTCCCGCCCTTTTTCAAAAGCGCATGCATCTTGTTCATGAATACACCAAGATCATGGAAATAATGCAGAATGCCCCCCTCCATGAACACCGCGTCGAAGGCTTCCCCGTATTTTTCCAGGTCGATCTCCAGCACATCGCACACTTCATACCGGATGCTCACCCCAGCCGCCTCCGCCAGCTCCATGGCGTATTTTTTATTCTGCTCCGAAATATCAAACACCGTCACATCCGCCCCCAGCGCCGCCAGGGCAACAGCCTTTTTGCCGCAGGAACCGCAGATGTTGGCCACTTTTACGTTTTCAAAACCATCAAAGTATTGCCCATGGAACCGAAGCGACCGCATTGGATCCGCCATAATTTTCTGCGCGCGCTCACTTGGCTCCCCAGATTCCCTCACCCAGAAAGCATAGGCATTGAACTCCCAGGCCGTTTTATTCTGTTTACTGCTCTCGATCATCTTTTTCCTCCCTTTTCACACAGACGAAAAGAAACGAAGCACATTAGGAAAGCAAGTATAGCACGCCGTTTCCCAAAATACAAGGAAATATCAAAAAGATTTGCCCATGAAAAAACCACCTGCAGGAACAAGTGCTTTCTTCATCACAATAGTAAACGTAAACTTAGCCAAATATATTTTACTTCTCCTTTTTTACTCGCATATACGATCCATCATCCTGCAATTCATATTCATAAACTTCAGACCAATAGGCATTCCTGTTGAGGGTTTCTTCACCGGGCAAAAGATATGCACGAGATGCAGTGATGCAAATACCCGTCTTTGCATCCATAGCAACAAAATAGTGTTGGGTAAGTGCTCCATTTTCTGCCTGATTATAATAACTGATTTCATACTGGGCTTCATTTTCTGTTTTCTGACGTAAAGAACTTCCCTTTTTCAAACGAAGCAATTGATCTTGCGAGACGGGAAAATGTTCAAGCAGAATATGATCGGCAATATCATAAGCGTCTTTGATCGATAAATGACCTTCCTGCGGTTCGATACACGGCCCCATTGTATCATGAAAAAAATGATAACGATCGCTCCTGGGCATAAAGCCAAAGATCGCATAAAATGCGGCGTTTCTTTCTGCATCCCATAGTTCCATCGGGCCATATTCTTCTTCCCATTGCTCCGTCAATGGTAAGGAGGCTTTCATGACATAAAAATATGCGTTCGTATCATAAACATCGTAGCTATCCGAATAATCATTGCAACTGCATCGATAAATACTGCCATCATCAGATACTTGAACGGTCAAAAAAGGATACGAAAAATCAAAAAGGCTGACTTTGTAAGCCCGAGAATCGCGATCAAAGGTAATGATCACTTCATTGGCAATATTTTCGGGAATCTGCGCATGTTCAACAATGTGCCGACGAACGATGGCATGTTCCGGCGGCTCATCAGCCAGAGCACTGAAGGTAAAACAAAAGAAAAGTATCATCAATAATGAACCATAGCAAATCTTTTTCATACCATTTCTCCTTTTTCTTCAGAGATACATACTTTTCTTACATCTATTAGAATCGTTTTGCATCCATAATACGTCTATATTTTATCACAGCAATATTTTTGATTCAATAAGCTTCTGCTTTTGCAAATGAAAATTTACAGTTCGCATTCTTTGTTGTTATTCTTTTTCATAATAACGAAAAAGAGAAGCCGTTCAGCTTCTCACATGGGCACATAATAAATATGCATTTCTGCAGTTTCATCACATACAGGCTACAGGAATCAGCTCTTCAATAATTTTAACCATGCGTTGATCGTTTCGGAAATTTGCATACGGATCCTCTTTGAAGGATTTCAAAAGGAATCCGCATTGATTTTCGGTGTGATCCTTTACCGTATCCATTGTAGACTTTTTAACCTTATTCACCATAAAGGCAGTAAACATCCCGTCAGTCATCGTATCAAATCTGATCGCATGCTCTACGGCCTTTTCAAGGTTATCAAACATATTTTCCACATCACCAAGTTTCAAATAGCTATCCGCAATCTTCTTGTAAAATTCCGAAATACGCACATGATAAAAACCGCAATTCCCATCCGGATAAAGGAGTCTGTAACAATCCAGTACAAATTTACATGTTCTTATTACTTCCTTCGGAGTATATTTACCCTTCCCCATCATCGTTTTCGAATTATGGCCAATCATTTCAATAAGACTTTGAATATTGCTCTGGCAATACCGAACCGCATCGTCGCCTTCTAAAAAGCGTGGTATCATTTCATTCACCGTAACTGCATAAATTCCCGCCATCTGAGCATACGTCTTCGCTGCTTCAGCATTGCCCTTTTCAAAATAGTAAGTGAAGCTCAGCGATTGGATAGCGCCTCCTCTCAATGTGTTATCTGTGGATTCAGCCAAAATTCGCTTCCCATATTCAATTATTTCATCCGCATTTTCCTTGCTGTTTTCGGATTGCAGGGCATACATCAATTCATATAAGATTGACAAATCATTCGGGAATTCTTTCTTGGCTTCTCGCAGTAATGCTACTCTTTCACAATTTTTCCCCGTACGGAATAATTTTATATTTTGTTCACTAATTTCATGCCGCCTTTTCTCTTTTACCATTTCGCCCACTCCCAGAAGATCATCAATGCTCACATCGTAATAGAGCGCAATTACGGGTAACAGTGAAATGTCAGGATATCCCTCTTCCCGTTCCCATTTTGAAACCGCCTGGGTCGTGATTCCAAGATGCACAGCCAGTTCTTCCTGCGTATTGCCTTTTTCTTTGCGCAATTTTCTTAATTGCTCAGCTAAATGAATATTCATATTGTTCCTCCAATACAAATTAACAAGCACCTGTTTCATTTACATTATAGCAAAGAACAAATGAGATGAATATAACCGGGTTGTTCATTTACGGTTATCTTTATCAACCGTTGGTTTCATATCTATACATGTAGAATCAGGTAGGAGAAAAGAAAAACAAGGAAAACAAAAATCCGTACACTTGCGTGTACGGATCATCTGGCGCCTCAAGAAGGACTCGAACCTACAACCCTTCGGTTAACAGCCGAATGCTCTGCCATTGAGCTATTGAGGCAAATTTCGGATACGAGGATTTCTCCTCGTATCCATTGGAATCCGGCGACGACCTATCCTCCCGGGCCGTGTCCAGCCAAGTACTTTCGGCGCTGAAGGGCTTAACTTCTGTGTTCGGTATGGGAACAGGTGGGACCCCTTCGCCATTGCCACCGGAAATTGTTTCATTGTCAATGT
>JAFSGG010000095.1 GCA_017434775.1 Clostridia bacterium | reverse complement strand
GGTACCACCCTGATTCGCATTTCAAAATGAAATGCCTTCATTCATCGCAGTTATCGGTGCGGCCGGGGAAGGCTGAACGTGCTTGCCCACCCATGCTCCGGAGCCATGTTCCCGCATCCCCCGCCGCTGCCTTTCACCTTGCGCAGCTCTCTTTCAGACGAAGCAAAAACGGTACTCTCTCCTTCCTTGCATCTGCCCATCATCATACGATGAAAACGCAAAAAAGTCAACGGAAATTTTTCATAATACCCCCAGATGTTCCAGTAAAATCTTCACACCCAGCAAAATCAGAATGCAGCCGCCCAGAATCTGGGCTTTTTTCTCGTACTTGTTGCCAAATACGCTGCCCACTTTCACACCCAGCATGGAAAGAACGCAGGTCACCACGCCAATGATGGCCACCGTCAGCAGGATGTGGATGTACACACCTTCCAGCGCAAAGGTGATTCCCACCGCCATAGCATCGATGGAAGTCGCCACCGCCATCACCAGCATGGTCTTTGCACACAGGGCAGCATCCGGCTGTTCCTCTTCGCCGCCGAAAGCTTCCCGGATCATATTGACCCCAATCAGCGCCAGTAAACCAAAGGCAATCCAGCTGCTGGCTGCCCGAATCACCCCGGCAAATAAACTGCCGATCAAAAATCCAAGCAGCGGCATCAGCGCCTGAAAGCCGCCGAACCAAAGTCCCACCACTCCGGCATTTTTGAGGGTGATCTTTTTCAGCGCCAGTCCCTTGCAGATGGATACCGCAAAGGCATCCATACTCAGGCCCACGGCCAGCAGCAAAACATCCATCAATTGCATGCTTTTTCCTCCGTTTCTCATAAGAAAAACCTGCAAAACAATCCGCTTCCGGGAATGTCTTGCAGGTCTTGCCGTTTAAAATGCTGCCGGATGAAACATCAGTATGTCGACAGCACCGCTGTGCTCAAGCACCGCCGGCTACTCCCCCACAGGGATATGCAGTTTCTATGCAGCTTATGCCAGGATTTCGCCGTCGTTTTCCACGGACACTTCTTCCACCTGACGGATGGCCCAGCGGGTAACCACCATTTCCGTGCGCTGAGAACCGATGGACAGGGTGATGGTTTCGTCCTTGACGGACACGATGGTGCCGTAGATACCGCCGATGGTGGTGACACGATCGCCGGGCTTGAGGGCAGCCAGCATTTCCTTGACCTTCTTGTCCTTCTTGCGCTGGGGACGGATGAGGAAGAAATAGAACACAACGCCCATCAGGATCAGGGGGAAGAACTGAATCAGGCCGGCCAGAACAGGGCTGACCTCTGCACCGGGAATGGGCGTGGCCGTAACCAGCGCGCCGCCTTCGGTAGCAACCGTTTCAACAACTTCATTCACAACTTCTTCGCCTTCAGCCAGAGCGCTGGAAATACCAAAGAGCCAATCCAGATTCATGAGAAAACCGCCTTTCAATTACCTTTTCATGTCATTATACAATGAAAAAACATTTCTGTAAACCCCTGAATTCCATCAGGCAAAAATCACCGCAATGGTGGAAGCCACCAGCACCACACACAGAAAACCGCAGATGATGCGGACCCACATTTTTTTGCGTTCCT
The DNA here is from genome assembly GCA_017434775.1 of Clostridia bacterium. GTDB lineage: Bacteria > Bacillota > Clostridia > Christensenellales > Aristaeellaceae > RUG563. Next base: position 3,082 of record JAFSGG010000095.1, on the reverse strand, counting down.
GCTGTTTTTTATAGGAAGTTGCCATTTTGCTTCGCCGTCCTTTCTATTACACCTGCTGCGCCATATAGGCTTCAATGGCATGGGAAAGCTGATCCGGGCAGGAAGTATTGCCCCGGCACTGCACGCCCCGCAGGATATTTTTCACATCTTCCGCCTTGCGGCCGATCACCATCTTGGCCAGACCCTGGGTGTTGCCCCGGCAGCCCCGGTGAAATTCGCAATGGGTAATGATGCCGTTTTCGATTTCCAGATCAATCTGCACCGAGCAGGTGCCTTTGGTCTTGTAGCTGAACATATTGTTTCTCTCCCTTATTTTTCATGCTTATGTTTTGCCTGCCAGTCGCTTTTCAAAATGGCATACATAGCCACGTCGCAAAAGCGGCCTTTGTTCACAACCCTTTGGCGCATGATGCCCTCATACTGCATGCCACAATGAGACATCACCCTGCCGGAAGCCGGGTTCTGGGTATCATGCTGGGCTTCGATGCGGTTCAGCCGCAGTTCATCAAAGCCAAAGCGCAGGGTGGCTTCCAAAGCCTCGGTCATCAGCCCCCGGTTCCAGTAGGCACGGCTCAAACTGTAACCCACCTCCGCGCTTTTAAAATCCGGGTTCACCCACATAAAGCCGATGGTACCGATCATGCGGCCGCTTTCTTTCAGTTCCACTGCAAAGGAACCGGGAAAGCCTCTGCGGTACTGCCCCCTGGCAAACATCAGAAACCTGCGTGTTTCCCAGATGCTCTTGTGGGCATTCCACAGCACATGGCGGCTCACTTCCGGATCCCGGGCATATTCATACATATCCCGGGCATCGCTCATTTTCAGCGGTCGCAGGTACAGCCTGTCCGTTTCCAGCCGGGGCAAATTGGCAAAGAGGGATATATACGGGTTCATTCGCTTCCCCCTTTACAAAGTCCTGGCCGGACCAGGCAAAATCCATTGATCGCCGGCTGCAATGGAAATGACCAGCATAGCAATGCCCAATAGCAACAGAACGATAAAAAATCCCATCACCCAGCGATAGACCGGATGTTTTTCTTTTTTCATGCTGCATTCCCCCTGCAAAAATTATTCTGCCGGACGGGATAAACAGGAAGCCGACTGCCGTTGTATAGTTGAAACATCGTGAACGAAAGGCGCTGCCGCAATCCCCAGAATCTGCCCGGCCATCAGAAGGCCGATGACGGTCTTGCTGTCCCGCAGTTCCCCCTTCAGGCACAGGGCTACCGCTTCCGCCAGAGGAATTTTGGTGATATGTAAAAATTCATCCGTATCGGGGTGGGTATTGTGCTGGGACAGGCCGGTGGCCAGATACAGGGCAATCTTTTCCGTGCAAAAGCCGGGGGTGGTATCAATCCGGGAAAGCAGCCGCCAGTTTTCGGCGTGCAGCCCCGTTTCTTCTTCCAGTTCCCGCTTAGCACAGGAAAAAGGATCTTCATCCGGGGTGTCCAGCTTCCCGGCAGGGATTTCCCAGGTGAACCGGCCGGCTACCACACGGTGCTGGCGTACCAGGGTCACATACCCGTCTTCATCCACCGGCACAATGGCTGCAGCCCCGTTGTGCTTCACCACTTCGCGCAGGGCATGGCGGCCATCGGGCAGCTCCACCTGCCAATGTTCCACATTGATGATGGCACCGTGAAACTTCTCTTCTCCGCTGAGGAATTTTTCCCGCAAAGCATCGTCATACATTTCTTTTCGCCTCCAGGTATATCCATAGATGTGTAGTATTCCACACGCAAAGGAAAAATCCTGCCGGACAGGAAAGGAAACCTTGTAAATTATAGGGAAACAAGAGGGGAATCGATTGACAATGTAGAAAAAATGTAATAGAATTGAAACAAACCGTTTACCATTTTTCACGGATCATGAAGGAGGCCTTTTGACCATGACGTGTACCCATAAAAAATCCATTTTCCTGCTGGTGTTTGTGCTGCTGGTATCCCTGATGATGCCCTTGGCCGCAGCCCAGGAACAGCCCGTCCAGATCTTTGCCCAGTGGACGGATGACTGGGGTCAGCCCCAGACGGCGACTGCCACCCCCATTCCTTACGCAGGCTATGAAAACAGCTACTGGCTGCAGTTGCCCGAAGGGGTCACCGCAGACCGGGCTGCTTTGTATATCCAGGATACATCCGGCATGTATTCTTCTTTCAGTGTGCCCAACGGCACCCTGCTGGATATTGTGCTGGATGCTGGTATCGATCTGGCCACCGCCATGCCGCTTGAAATTATGGCGTTCACCAACGATGGTCAGACAGGCCCCCTGTTTAACCTGTATGTGTCTTCCTTCCCCCTGCCCCGGGAGCCCGGCGCACCCGTCATCATGCCTGCCCGGATCACCGTGCGCTATCTGGACAGCCAGACCTTTGAACCCGTGGCTACCGAAACCCGGCCCACGGTAGAAGGCGGCACCCATCCGGTCTATCCAGAACCCCGGGATCTGAAGCTTAATTATCAGCTGTCCGGCGACGGCTTTGTTACCGTAACCGTGGATGAATACGGCGCTCACCCCGATGTGGTGGATTTCTATTACGATTATGTGAAAGCCCCGGTGGAACCGGTGGATATCATCATCCGCTACCGGGATATTGACACCCAGCAGGAAATTGCTTCCGCCACCAGCAAAACAGCCTATGAAGGCCCCAACACCATCGAAGCTGCTCCCTACGATCTGCCTGCCGGCTACGTCCTGGAAAGCAGCCCTTCCGCCGTTGTCACCGTCACCGAATACGGCGCCGATATGCCGGAGTTGACCTTCTATTACCGCTACGAAAAACCCGAAGTGAAGCCCGTCACCGTGACCATTTACTACGTGGACGAGAGCAACATGCAGCAGGTAGCCACTCCCACCACTCAGGAAATCCCCGAAGGCACCTGGCCTGTAACTCCTGCTCCCCATGATCTGCAGGATCATTATGTGCTCAGCAGTGCTCCGTCCCAGGACGTGACCGTCAACTAAAACGGCGCTTCCGCCACCGAAATTTATTTCACCTACCGCTACGAAAAGCCCGAAGTGAAGCCCGTCACCGTGACCATTTACTACGTGGACGAGAGCAACATGCAGCAGGTAGCCACTCCC
>JAFSGG010000094.1 GCA_017434775.1 Clostridia bacterium | reverse complement strand
CCGTACTTATCGTTGACGGCCTTGAGGGCAGCCTGCAGAAGTTCCGCTTCCAGGGCCATGACGTCCTTGAAGGAAGTGATGTAGCTCATTTCCAGGTCAAAGCCGGTGAATTCGGTGGCATGCTTGTTGGTGAAGCTCTTTTCGGCGCGGAACACCGGGCCTACTTCGAAAATCCGGTCAAAGCCGGCGGCCATGGCCATCTGCTTGTAGAACTGGGGGCTCTGGGAGAGGTAGGCCTTGCGGTCGAAATACTTCAGTTCGAATACGTCGGAGCCGCTTTCGCTGGCAGCGCCGATGAGCTTGGGGGTGTGGATTTCCATGAAGCCTTCATTCAGCAGGTAATTGCGCATGGCGGCTACCATTTCAGTCTGGGCTTTGAAGATCAGGGTGTTGCGGTCGCTTCTCAGGTCCACCCAGCGGTAGTCCAGGCGGCTATCGATGGCGGCGTCCTTGGAAATGGGCAGGGGTTCGGCGATGGAGAGGATTTCCATCTGTTCGGGTAGCATTTCAATGCCGCCCATTTTCACATAGCTGTTTTCCACCACGGGGCCGATGCAGGTGACCACGGATTCCACGGTCAGCTGGTCGATCACGGCGGCGATTTCGGGATACTTTTCTTTTTCCACGGTCACCTGAATGCGGCCGGAATGATCCCGGATCACCAGGAAAGCCATGGTGCGCTTATTGCGCAGGTTTTCCACATAGCCCTGAATCTTGTTGATTTCGCCCACGTTTACTTTGGCAATCAGATTTCTGTTCATAGATGCATACTCCTTTTCTGTGAGAATAAATACTTATTTCAGCAGCGCAGCCGTTTCTTCCGCAGCGGTTTCAAGGGGAAGCTCCACTTCTTCCCGTGTCTGCATGTTGCGGATTTTCACGGTACCCCGAGCGTATTCATCGCCGCCCATGATGGCCACGTATTTTGCGTTTACTTTATCCGCAAATTTGAACTGGGCTTTGAGGGAACGGCCGCACACGTCGCAATCGGCCTTCACGCCCATTTTCCGCAGTTCCTGGGTAAAGGTAAAGGCAGGCACCGCCATATCGGCGCCCAGGTTGGCCACATAGACATCGGTGATGCCGGGGTTTTCGGGCAGCAGATTCTGGCTGTTCAGTTCAATCAGAATGCGTTCGATGCCGATGCCGAAACCGGCTGCCGGGGTGGCCGGGCCGCCCAGTTCTTCCACCAGCCGGTCATAACGGCCGCCGCCGCAAAGAGCCAGGCCTTCCCGGCCGGACTGCATGATGATTTCAAACACCGTCTTGGTGTAATAATCCAATCCACGCACAATGCGGGGATCCAGGGCAAAGGGAATATCCCGGGCTTTGAGCAGCGTCTGCAGTTTTTCAAAGTGGGAAGCGCAATCGTCGCACAGGCAATCCAGAATGGACGGAGCATCCTTCACGATTTGTTTGCACTTTTCTTCCTTGCAGTCCAGAATGCGCAGGGGGTTCTTGGCAAAGCGTTCCTGGCAGGTGGGGCACATATCGGCCAGGTGTTCGCCCAGGTATTCCTTCAGTTTCTGGTGATATTTGGGCCGGCATTCGGGGCAGCCGATGGAATTGATGTGCACGGACAGGTTTTTAAGACCCAGACCGCCCAGCAGTTCAAACAGGGCGCAGATCAGTTCCGCTTCCACGGTGGGTTCCTTGCCGCCGAAGCATTCCATGCCGAACTGGTGGTGTTCACGCAGCCTTCCGGCCTGGGGCTTTTCGTAGCGGAAAATGGGGGCGGCCAGATAATACATTTTGCAGGGCAGCGCTTCGTTGTAAAGCTTGGCTTCAATGAACGCACGCACGGCGCCGGCCGTGCCTTCGGGCTTGAGGGTAATGGAGCGTTCGCCCTTATCCAGGAAGGTATACATTTCCTTGGTTACGATATCGCTGGTATCGCCCACGCCCCGCTGGAAAAGTTCCGTATGTTCAAATACGGGGGTGCGCACTTCCCGGTATCCCCACCGGGCGGCCAGCTGCCGCATTTTGGCTTCTACATATTGCCACTGGTATGCGTCCTGGGGGAGCATATCCTTGGTTCCCTTGGGTGCCTGTGTAAGCATATAAACCCTCCTGTAAAAAAATACGCCCACGCATAACGCATGGGACGAAGTTCTCTTCGCGGTGCCACCCAGCTTGAAGGACGTAGGCCCTTCCGCTTTCTTTCCGTAACGCAGAAATGCGCCTGCTCTCGCAGGAGGCTCCGGGTTGTCCCGTCCGTCTGACAATGCGCTGCTTTCAGCCGTGGCGGCGCTCTCTTTGATTGCCTCTTGCGGACTTCTTCCCATCATTGCCGATGTTCTTACATTATAAGGGGAAATCAGGAAGATGTCAACAAATTTGACATTTGGATTTTTGAATAATGAAAGCGGAAGGACGGTTCTTGCGGGGCTGGCGAAATGTTCCTCTCTCTGCCTTCGTCCGGACACGGTGCTGCCGGCCCTTTTATTGCATTTTTTCAATGCTCGGTTTCTCGATGTCATAAGAAATTATTTTGCAAGAGAAAACGAGAGGAGCCGGGCTCCTCTCGTTTTTCAGCAAATGGTAATTGTGAATTACTTCATGACGGCCTGAGCCGCTTGAGAAAGCTGAGCGTTCAGGGCATCGGTGGCTTCCTGGGTATCCGCTTTGGTGGCCACATAGAGCTTGATCTTGGGTTCGGTGCCACTGGGGCGGATGCACAGCCAGTTGTTGTTTTCCAGTTCAAAATACAGCACGTTGGATTTGGGATAATCCAAAGCTTCTTCCTTGCCGTCGGCAACGCGGATGGAGCGGCCGAAGTCGCGGATGCCGGTAACCTTCAGGCCGGCCAGCTCGGCGGGGGGATTGTTGCGCAGGTTATCCATGATGCCCTTCATCTTTTCCACGCCGTCCTTGCCGGGCAGCACCACGGAAACGCCGGTTTCCTTGTAGTAGCCGTATTTCTGATACAGCTTCTGCAGGGCATCGTAGAGGGTTTCGCCCTTTTCCAGGCAGGCACAGGTGGTTTCGCACAGCAGGAGGGAGGCGTTCACGCCGTCTTTGTCGCGCACCTGCGTGCCGCTGAGGTAGCCGAAGCTCTCTTCAAAGCCGAAAACGAAGGTGTGATCGCCGGTTTCTTCGAACTGCTGAATTTTTTCACCGATGAACTTGAAGCCGGTGAGTACATCGTACAGGGGCAGGCCGTATGCATCGCAGATCGCCCGGGCCAGTTCTGTTGACACAACGGACTTGACCACAGCGGCGTTTGCAGGCAGGGTGCCGTTTGCTTTGCGGCTTTCCAGAATGTGGCTGAGCATCAGGCAGGCAATCTGGTTGCCGGTGAGGGTACGCCAGATGCCGTCCTTATCCTTCACGGCGCAGCCGAGACGGTCGCAGTCGGGGTCGGTGCCGAAAACCGTGGTGGCGCCCACTTCTTCTGCCAGCGGAATGGCCAGTTTGAAGGCGGCGGGGTCTTCAGGATTGGGGGCGGTAACGGTGGGAAAGCGGCCGTCGGGGGCTTCCTGTTCCTTCACTACGGTCACTTTATTGACACCCAGCTCTTTCAGCAGGCGGCGCACCGGCACATTGCCGCTGCCGTGGAGGGGGGTATAGACGATATTCAGTTCATCGCCCCGCTTTTCCAGAAGTTCCGGCTGCAGCGACAGGGTTTTGACCATGGCGATGTAGTCATCATCCACTTCCTTATTGCCTACAATCTGCAGCAGACCCTTTTCCAGCGCTTCTTCTTCGGCCATGGGTACACATTCTTCATAGGCCAGGGCGTTGATGTTGGCAATGATTTCGTCTGCCACATCAGGGCCGATCTGGGCACCATCTTCGCCATAGGCCTTATAACCGTTGTACTGGGGCGGGTTGTGGCTGGCGGTGATGATGACGCCGGCAGCGGTGCCCAGATGACGCACGGAATAAGAGAGAATCGGTACGGGCCGCAGGGATTCAAACAGATAAGCCTTGATTCCGGCAGCAGCCAGGGTGAGGGCGGTTTCCTTGGCAAAGACATCGCTCTTGATGCGGCTGTCATAGGCCACCACCACGCCCTTGCTTTCGGTGCCGTGGGCTTTGATGTAGCGGGCCAGGCCCATGGTGGCGCGGCGTACATTGTAAACATTCATCCGGTTGGTGCCCATGCCCAGCACACCGCGCAGGCCGCCGGTGCCGAAGGCCAGACTGGTATAGAAACGATCTTCAATTTCTTTTTCATCATTTTCGATGGCTTTGAGCTCGGCAATGGTTTCTTCATCCGCAGCAAAGCGGGTGAGCCAGCTTTTGTATTCTTCCATATAGCCCATAGGAAAAGACCTCCCTCAATAATATGGTTTCTGTTGGTATTTCTATTATACGTTATTTTGTTTCGGTCTGCAAGCCCTTTGCCCATTTCAGCCCGGCAAAAATGTAGCCGGCTATACACAGAAGATACACAATGTACAGCAGTTCGTCCTTGATGTTGGAGCGGTCCAGAGCAAATTCCAGCGCAATTACCGCAACGGCCAGCAGGGCAGAGGCAGCCAGCAGTGCCAGGCGGCGGTTTTTTTGGACCAGCGCCAGTCCGGCCGGCAGAGCGATGACCATGGCATACAGCATTTCTGCGTGAACAAAGCCCCATACCATGTGCCCGTCCCGCCGCAGGCTTTCCAGGGGCACCATCAGACAGCCGTAGAGGAAAGCGGTATATAAAAACAGCTTGTCTTTGGGCAGTTTCCTGCTTTTCAGCAAGCCCCCCAGCACAATCAGCACCAGGAACGTGATCAGCGCCGTGCTCAGCCGTTCCCGCTGGTGAATGGTAAGAGTCAGCAGCGGCAGGCTCATTTCCGGGCCGTAACCGCCTTGGATAAAGGTGTTGGCCAGGGGCATCAGGGCAGCCCAGACCAGCATGAACGGCGAAAGCTTGTTCAACACAGTCAGGGGCTTTTCTCCGGCTATTTTCGCGCCCAGCGCACCGGCCAGGGCTAGGAACAGCATGCAGCCCATCTGGGACAGGCCACCTTCCCAGATTTTCAGCATGGCCTGGGGCGATTGAATATCATTAAGATAGAAAGAAATGTCCGTCAGGCAATACACAAGCCGTGCACCTGCCAGTGCCAGCGGGCCGGAAAGGATGAGTGCCCAGAGAGCTCCCTTGTTTTCTTCCGGTTTCCGGGCAAAAAACAAAAGAGCCAGCAGATAGAGAACCAGCGTGCAGGCGGCCAGCGGACGGCTCAAGGCGCTGCCCCGGAAAGAGAGGTCAGGGGTATTGGGCACCGTTTCCTCTGCAGGGGCGGCAATGGGCGCGCTGCCCAGCAGCAGAGCCATCAGCTCTGCCTCAGCGCCGGTGGCGGCCTCGGCTTTTGTCTGTGCCTTTGCTTCGTAATAGGCGGTTACTTTTTCCGGCAGCATGGAGCCGTGAATGCAAAGGCACAGCACGGCAAAGCACGTTGCCAGGGCCATGATGCCTGTCAGCAGGCACAAGCCGTATTTTTTCATTTGCGTTTGCCTCCTCAAAAATATGAAAAGACGGCGTGTTGTTTTGAAACACACCGTCTGGAAGGGCTTACTGCCAGGTGTCTTCCGGCACGGCGCTGACCACGTAGATGATATCGCTCTGCTCGCGTTCGGATTCCTTATAGTTGGAATCGTAATACCTGCCATTGAACAGCATCACGCAGGAATTGCCGCCGTCCATCAGATAAGCCTGCTGAACGCCCAGGGAGTGCATGAAAATGGCCATATCATCCGATGTGACACCGATGCTTTCGTCGTTGCGGCCCTGCGCTTCCACAAACACATATTCCAGCGGCCCAATCTGGGCCACTGCCATGCGGGGGGCGCGGACGGTGTTATCAAAGCGGGTCACATAAGTTTCGGGCAGGGGGAGTATTTCGCCGTCCTTCACAATGGCAGGGCCAAAGGTGAAGGCGTTGATGATTTGCCGGCCGCTTTTGAGGAAAGCCAGCAATTCTTCTGCCTGGGTGGCCACGAAAATGTGGAAATCGCCGTTTTCGTCAATAACCAGGGCGTCTTTTTCTTCATTCAGCTCATACCGGAAGGGTGTGCCCTGGCGGTAAATCAGGCCGTCCCTGCGCTGGGTGTAAAAGTCGCCGTTGATGGCCACCACGGCGTTTTGGCGCCGGGCCATGCGGCTGGGGCGGTCGGCCACCACTTCGTTGGGCTTGCCGGCAATGGCTGTGCGCAGCTGGGTGGGGGACTTGATTTTGATCCAGGCCAGGTTGTAGCGCACCCGGTCAATATCCCGGGTTTCCATCCGGACAGAGAGGCTTTCATCCTCATAGCTTTCTGTGCCGTAGGCAGCAGGGTTGGGCTGGGGACCGGCAGAAAAATCCACCGGCAGGTGATACACCGTTTCATCAGCCGTACATACGCAGGGCAGCAGCAGTGCAACCAGCATGAGCACAATTGTGAGTTTTTTCAGCATGAACAGGTTTCTCTCCCTTCATTTTCTCAGTAGGAGCCGCCGGCCGTTTCCACGACCTGCAGGGGGGCTTCCGTCAGGATGCCCTTTTCCAGGCGTTCCCTGGCTTCTTCCATGATTTTCACTGTGGCGGACACGCCGCAGCGCACAGCGCCGGCATTGCGGCAGGCGAGCACCATATCCAGGGTGCGGATGCCGCCGGAAGCCTTCACCCGTACCTTTTCGGAAACAGCGGCGCGCATGAGCTGCACATCCGCTACCGTAGCACCGGCAGAGCCGTAGCCGGTGGAGGTCTTCACAAAATCAGCACCGGCAGCTTCGGAGAGGCGGCAGGCGATCTTCTTCTGTTCGTCACTGAGGTAGCAGGTTTCCAGAATCACTTTCAGGATGGCGTCCCGGTTGTGGGCAATTTCGGCCAGCTTCTGAATTTCTTCCTGCACATAGGCTTCATTGCCCTTGAGCATCTGGCCGATGTTCAGCACCATATCCAGTTCCCGGCAGCCGTCATCCAGGGCTTTTTCGGCTTCGAAGCACTTGACGGACATGTGATGGGCACCGTGGGGGAAGCCAATTACCGTGCAGGGCAGCACGTCGCTGCCGGCAAGGCGCTTCACCACCAGGGGCATATCCCCGGGCCGGGCGCAGACGGTGGCCGTATTGTATTGCAGGGCAATATCGCAGCCTTTGATGATATCTTCATCGGTGAGGAAGGGCTGCAGGGTGGAATGATCCAGCAGTTTGGCGATTTCATGCAGGGTGATCATGGGTGCATCCTCCTTTTATTTGCCTTTGCAGTATTTGCCCACATAAGCGGCGGCGGTTTCGTATTCCTGTTTGGTCAGCCGCAGCACCATGGGTGCGCAGTGGGGCGTGTGATAGAGAAGAATCTGGCCGCTTCCGGGCTTATAGCGCACGGATTGCACATCCGCCCAGAGCATGTGCCTTTCCTGGGACAGGTGCATGGCCTGGCCGCTTTGATTGGGCACGTTCAGGCTTTCATCCGCCGTCTGGAACCGGGCCCAGCTTTTTTTCAGGGAGGGTTCGTGCCAGGTCTGCAAATGGGCACCTTTAGGGTCCAGCACATACACCAGGATTTCCTTGCCCTGCAGAAACAGCACCAGGAAAGTGGCCAGCAGGCCCACCGGCAGGATGGAAAAGATGAGAGCCGGCAGATTTCCCTGCCACATTTTGGCAACGCTGTTATTGCCGCTCATCAGCGCTTCCAGACCGAACAGGATGATCAGGCACAGGGCCATTACGGCCAGCAGTGCCATCAGCACGCTTTTCCATGTGCGGCCGTCACTCAGGGGAAGGAAAGCGGCGCTCCATACGTCGCGCTGGGCTGCTGCCGTGGCCTTCTTGCCGCAGGTTTGGCACATGTCCCCGGGGGATTCCGCTTTGCAATGCTTACAATAGGAATAAATCATTTCACAATCAGGCTTTCGCCGGTCATATCGGCAGGAATTTCAAGGTCCATGCTGTCCAGCAGGGTGGGGGCGATATCTGCCAGACGGCCGCCGGAACGCAGCTGCTTTCCGATCAGGGCGTTATCGCAGGCGATGAAGGGCACGGGGAAGGTGGTGTGGGCGGTGAAGATTTCGCCGTTTTCGGGGTCCACCATCTGGTCGGCATTGCCATGGTCGGCGGTAACGAAAGCGCGGCCGCCCTTTTCCAGAATGCGGTTTACCAGAATGCCCACATCCTTGTCCACTTCCTTCACGGCGGCAACGGCAGCGTCCATTACGCCGGTGTGACCCACCATGTCGCAGTTGGCGAAGTTGAGGATCATCACGTCATACTTGCCGCTGTCGATGAGTTCCAGCGCTTTTTCGGTTACTTCGGGAGCGCTCATTTCCGGCTTCATATCGAAGGTGGCAATCTTGGGGCTGTCGATGAGGAAACGTTCTTCCCCTTCGTTGGGGGCTTCCACGCCGCCGTTGAAGAAGAAGGTCACGTGAGCGTATTTCTGGGTTTCGGCAATGTGCGCCTGGGTCAGGTTCAATTTGGCCAGGTATTCGCCCAGGGTGTTTTCCATGGAGGCCGGGGGATTGACAACCTTGAGGCCGGTGAAGGTGGCGTCAT
>JAFSGG010000093.1 GCA_017434775.1 Clostridia bacterium | reverse complement strand
GGTGGAAATTGCGGCCGACCTGGTGGTGCTGGCCACTGCCATCGAGCCCGATCCCTCCGCCCGTTCCATCGGCACCATGCTGACCGCCTCCATGGACACCAACGATTTCTTCACCGAAGCCCATGCCAAGCTCCGCCCCGTGGAAAGCCCCACCGCCGGCATCTTCCTCTCCGGCGTAGCCCAAGGCCCCAAGGACGTGCCCGAAACCGTGGCCCAGGCCAGCGCCGCCGCTTCCAAGGTGATCGGCCTCCTTGCCAAGGATCATCTGGTCACCAATCCCTGCGTGGCAGGCTCCAATGAGCTTTTGTGCAACGGCTGCTCCCAGTGCGAAAAGGTGTGCCCCTACGGCGCCATCACCTATGAAAATAAGGAAGTGCGGGGCCCCGGCGTGCGGGAAGTGCGCAGAGTGGCTAAGGTGAACCCGGCCGTCTGCCAGGGCTGCGGTGCCTGCACCGTCACCTGCCCCTCGGGCGCCATGGACCTTAAGGGCTTTACCAACCAGCAGATCATGGCGGAGGTGGATGCAATATGCCTGTAAGCAATGCCAACTGGAAGCCGAAAATTGTAGCCTTCTGCTGCAACTGGTGCTCCTATGCGGGCGCGGACCTGGCCGGCTCCGGCCGCATGCAGTATCCGGCGGATGTGAAAATCATCCGGGTGCCCTGCTCCTGCCGGGTAAACCCCCTGTTCATTTTGCGCGCCTTTGAGCGGGGCGCCGACGGCGTGATCATTTGCGGCTGCCACCCCGGCGACTGCCACTACACCAGCGGCAATTATTTTGCCCGCCGCCGCATGACCCTGCTGTTTTCCATGCTGGATTATCTGGGCATCGAACGGGACCGCACCCGGGTGGAATGGGTATCCGCTGCGGAAGGCGCCAAATTTGCCAAAACCATGAACGAATTTGTCGAGACCATTTACACCCTCGGCGAAAACAGAAAGCTGCGTGATATCAGATGCAGGAAATGATGAAGAAAATCAAAGCCCGGGCCCTTTCCCTGCTCTCTGACGGCACGGTAAAAAGGGTGCTTGGCTGGGAAACGGGCGAAACAGCCTGGGACTGGTCCCCTGCCCTGTTTGAAACAGAAAAAGAAATGGATTCCTTCGTCTATGGTGTTTATGCCGGGGCCAACCTGTCCAAATACTGCCTGAAAATGGGCAAAATGGACGGCAAAACCCTGGTGATTCTCAAGCCCTGCGATACCCTTTCCTTCCGGCAGCTCTTGCACGAACACCGGCTGGAAAGAGATGCCTTCTACATCATCGGCGCCGGGTGCACCGGCATGCAGGATGAAAACAGCCTGCTCATGAAGTGCGCCGCCTGTAAGAGCAAGAATTTTGCGGTGTATGATGAAATCATTGATACCGAAGAAGCAAAGCAGCCCACCGGCACAAAAAACCGCATGGAAGATGTGGAAAAGCTGGAACAGATGACAGCGGAAGAACGCTTTGCCTTCTGGCAGGGGGAATTGTCCCGCTGCATCCGCTGCAACGCTTGCCGCAATGTGTGCCCTGCCTGCAGCTGCATCAAGTGCGTGTTTGATAACCCATCTTCCGGCGTACAGAGCAAAGCCCCGGTGACGGATTTTGAAGAAAACATGTTCCACATCATTCGGGCTTATCATGTGGCTGGCCGATGCACTGACTGCGGCGAATGCAGCCGGGTGTGCCCGCAGCACATTCCGCTGCATCTTTTGAACCGCAAGTTCATCAAGGATATGAACGAACTCTACGGCGAATACCAGGCCGGCAGGAGCGATGATGAACGCACGCCCCTGACCAGCTACACCATGGAAGATGCGGAGCCCGGCATCGTCCACGAAAGGGGGAGAGGCTGATGCGCACATTTTCCGCCGAGAAGCTGGAATCGTTGATCAGCAGCATGACTCTGCCGGTTTATGCCCCCGTGGAAGAGGGAAACACCGTGATCTATGCCCCCTATGAAGCAGGCAAAAAACTGCGCCTTGATAAAGTGGGCACCGATAAGACCCCCAAGGAAGTGCTCTTCCCCCAGTGGGAAACCCTGATGCACTTCCGTATGGAAGGCAAAACGATCGAGCTGACCGAAGAAGAACGTGCAAAGGAAGATTACGTGCTCTTTGGCGTTCGGGCCTGTGATATGCAGGCCATCCGGGTGCTGGATAAGGTGTTCCTGTCCGACCCTGTGGATACCTATTATGCCGCCCGACGGGAACACGGCATCATCGTAGGCCTTGCCTGCGATCAGCCCGGCAAAAACTGCTTCTGCAAGAATTTTGACATTGACCCGGCACAGCCCGATACCGATCTTGTGCTCTGGCCAGCCGGGGATACCTACTACTGCGAAGCGTATACGGATAAAGGACGGGCGCTGATGGACGGCTGGGATACGGAAGAAGCCGATGAAAACGCCGTCGCCGAAATCAAGGAAAACATTGCGAAGAAATACGATGCGCTGCCCTTTGCCCATCTGAACCTTACCGGCTTTGACGGCGAACACCTGATGGAAAAGTTTGAATCCCCCCAGTGGAAAAAGCTTTCCATGGCCTGCCTGGGCTGCGGCACCTGCACGTTCTCCTGCCCCACCTGCCAGTGCTACGATATCCGGGATTACGACACCGGCCACGGCATTCAGCGCTATCGCTGCTGGGACAGCTGCATGTATTCCGATTTCACCCTCATGGCCCACGGCACCAATCGCCCCACTCAGCTGGAAAAATACCGTCAGCGGTTCATGCACAAGCTGGTTTACTTCCCCTCCCGGAACGAAGGTATGTATTCCTGTGTGGGCTGCGGCCGCTGCATTGAAAAATGCCCCATGAACCTGAACATTGTGAAGGTTATTAAAGCATTGGGAGAAGGTGAGAAGGAATGATGAAAGAAACGTTGGTTCCTCAGCTGGGCATCGTGACAGACGTGCGGGTGGATACCCCCGATGTGAAAACCTTCCGGGTGAACGCGGTGAACGGCGGCAAGTGCTTTGAGCACATGCCCGGCCAATGCGCCATGCTGTCCATCCCCGGGGTGGGCGAAGCCATGTTTTCCATCACCTCCAGCCCCACCAATGCGGAATACATGGAGTTTTCCATCAAAAAATGCGGCTGCCTCACCAACTGGCTGCACCAGATGGACGTGGGCCAGATGATCACCGTGCGCGGCCCCTACGGCAACGCCTTCCCTGTGGAGGAAGATTTGAAAGGCCAGGATCTGCTCTTCATTGCCGGCGGTATCGGCCTTGCCCCCCTGCGCAGTGTCATCAATTACGTTCGCGCCAAGCGGGAAAATTACGGCAAGGTGCGCATTGTGTACGGCGCCCGTTCCAAAGAAGATCTGGTGGATTACCCCGAAATTGTGAATGAATGGTGCCAGGAAGCCGGCATGGAAGTGTTCCTTACCATCGATCAGCCCCAGGAAGGCTGGGAGGGTCATGTGGGCTTTGTGCCGAACTATGTGACGGAGCTGGGGTTTGATCCCCAGGGCCGGGTGCTGGTTTGCGGCCCGCCTGTCATGATCAAATTCACCACCCAGGCGCTGATGGACATGGGCTTTGAAAAAACCCAGATCTACACCACCATGGAGCTGCGCATGAAGTGCGGCGTGGGCAAGTGCGGCCGGTGCAACATCGGCGATCAGTACGTCTGCAAGGACGGCCCCGTGTTCCGCTTTGACAAGCTGGGCGAACTGCCCGCCGAATACTGATCCACTGCCCCAATAACGGAGGAATAACAATGGTTAATGTATACTTGATGGGCAAAAAATACGAAGTGCCCGAAGGCCTCACCATCATGGGCGCCATGGAATATGCCGGTTATCAGCTGGTGCGGGGCTGCGGCTGCCGCAACGGTTTCTGCGGCGCCTGCGCCACGGTTTACCGCATCAAGGGCGAAAGGGAACTCCACGCTGCACTGGCCTGCCAGACCACCGTGGAAGAAAATATGTATGTGGCCACCCTGCCCTTCTTCCCCCTGGAAAAACAGGTGTATGATATCAACAAAATCAAGCCCGACGCCCAGGTAATGATGCAATTGTACCCGGAAATTTATTCCTGCATCGGCTGCAACGCCTGCACAAAAAGCTGCACCCAGGGCCTGAATGTGATGCAGTACATCGCCGCCGCCCAGCGGGGCGATTTTGCCGCCTGCGCCCAAATGAGCTTTGACTGCGTAATGTGCGGCGTATGTTCATCCCGCTGCCCTGCCGGCATTTCCCATCCCCAGGTAGCAGAACTCAGCCGCCGCATCAACGGCAAATACCTCATGCCCGAAGCCAAACACCTGACGGAGCGGGTAAAGGAAATTGAAGACGGCCTGTGCCAGGCGGAAATGGAAGCCATCATGGCAAAACCCCTGGAAGAGCTGAAAGAGCTCTATAACCACCGGGATATCGAAAAGTAAGGAGGCAGCAACCATGAATTACACCCCCGAAATGCTTGCTTCCATGAAAAAGGTGGAAGCCGCCCGGGAAAAAAACATCGCCCTGGAACCCCGCCGCCTCACCGCCGAGGAGAAGGAAGCGCTGCTGAAGGAATACCATCCCGATTATAAAGACGCCGGGTTCACCACTATCCGGGTGGGCGGCAACAAAGGCCAGAAAGCGCCGGTGGAACTGAACGCCATGCTGGATGCCCACAGCCGCCTCCGGGATGTGGAAGTGGACCTGTCCAACATCGCCTATGACGTGGACGTGCTGGTGATCGGCGGCGGCGGCGCCGGTTCTTCTGCCGCCATCGAAGCCCACGAAGCCGGGGCAAACGTGATGATCGTGACGAAACTCCGCATCGGCGATGCCAACACCATGATGGCCGAGGGCGGCATTCAGGCGGCCGATAAGCCGGGTGATTCCCCTGCCCTGCATTATCTGGACGTAATGGGCGGCGGCCACTACGCCAACCGGCCCGAACTGGTAAAAAAGCTGGTGATGGAAGGGCCATCCGCCATCAAATGGCTGAACGAGCTGGGCGTGGAATTTGACAAAGCACCTGACGGGACCATGATCACCACCCATGGCGGCGGCACCAGCCGCAAGCGCATGCACGCCGCAGCCGACTATTCCGGCGCCGAAATCATGCGCACCCTGCGGGACGAAGTACTGAACCGCCAGATCCCCGTGGTGGATTTCACCGCCGCCATCGAACTGATTCTGGACACCGACGGCAAGGCGGCTGGCGCCGTGCTGATGAACATGGAAACCGGGGAACTGATGGTGGCCCGGGCCAAGACGGTGATCATCGCCACCGGCGGCGCCGGGCGTATGCACTACCAGGGTTTCCCCACTTCCAATCACTACGGCGCCACCGCCGACGGCCTGATTCTGGGCTACCGCGCCGGAGCAAAACTGCTCTATCAGGACACCCTGCAGTATCACCCCACCGGCGTTGCCTTCCCCCAGCAGATTTTCGGCGCGCTGGTGACGGAAAAAGTGCGTTCCATGGGCGCAAAGCTCATCAACAGCGAAGGCGAAGCCTACATCCATCCCCTGGAAACCCGGGACGTGAACGCTGCCGGCGTCATCCGGGAATGCACCACCCATGGCAAGGGCGTGGATACCGGCATGGGCAAGGCCGTGTGGCTGGACACCCCCATGATCGACAGGATCCACGGCAAGGGCACCCTGGAAAAACGGCTGCCTGCCATGCTGCGCATGTATCTGAAATACGGCATTGATATGCGCGAAGTGCCTATTCTCATCTACCCCACCCTGCATTATCAGAACGGCGGCCTGGAAATCGCCGAAGATGGGCAGACCTGCGTGGAAAACCTGTTTGTAGCCGGCGAAGCCGTGGGCGGCATTCATGGCCGGAACCGGCTGATGGGCAATTCCCTTCTGGACATCATCGTCTTTGGCCGCAGTGCCGGTCAGCGGGCTGCTCAAAAAGCCGGTACCACGCAGCTGAAAGAGCTGACCCTCCGCCATGTGGATAAGTACGAAGCCGAGCTGGCAAATGCCGGTATCGATTCCGACGCTGTATCCCCCAAGCTTTTGCCCACCTACGCCCGGGGGGCCAAGGCTTTCTGATAAAAACAAAAGGAGAAATGTGTTATGAGTTCCATTCTTGAAACCGTTATGCTGGTATGCTTCGGCTTTTCCTGGCCCCTGAACCTGATCAAGAATTATAAAGCCCAAACGGCCAAGGGCGCCAGCCTGCCCTTCATCCTGCTGATCATTGCCGGTTACATCGCCGGCATCTGCGCCAAGATTATCGCCGGCAATGTGAACTATGTGCTCATCGCCTACATCCTGAACCTGGTGATGGTGAGCCTGAACCTGGTGGTGTATTTCCGCAATGTGCAGCTGGATAAAAAGCGCGCCCAGGCGGAACAGCAGTAAACAACGGATTTCATGTAAAAAAGAAGCCTTTCGGCTTCTTTTTTTGCTTTTATCTTTTTCAGAAATCCACGCCATTGGAATAGCGGTAAGCTTCATGACCATCCGCATTGAACATAGCCTGCACCCGATACATACCGTCGCCCATATAGTCGCCGTAGTTCATTACCGCGTTGTAAATGAAACCGGAGCTTACATAAGTAGGCCGGGGCAGGCTGCAGATGCATTCCCACACGCCGTTGGTTTTTTTGAACAAATACACAGTCGTGATTTCAATGCGATTTTTCTCGTCATAGGTGGTGGCTCGGAAAGTACAAGTGCCGCTGCTGGAAAGAGAAATGGTGGCACTGGTAAACACAAGATCCGCCCGGGGCTCCGCCAGGGCGCCCACGGAACAAAGCAATACACAAAAACCAAGCAGCAATGCCATTGCTTTTTTCATTCTTCATTCCTCCTGATTTCATTCACAATCTGCAATCCTTCTTCGTAACCGGGCACAACACACAGGTCGTACACCACATTTTCCTCCGTCCAGACGAAAAAATGCCGCCCTCTATTATCGGAAGTATAAACCCGAGCTCCGGCTACCTCCACTTCCGTTCCTTCCCGGCTCTGTTCAAAAGTAGTACGGAATTCTTCAAAATTCGTTACAAAATCCAGATGAATAACAACGCGGTCCTCTCCGCAGGCGTATTGCACCCGGCAAAACGTACTGTAGGGCAAAATGGACATATCATACTGGACGGCGGTGTATTCCCCCAGCAGCCGGGAGGGCACCGGCAGTTTGACCCCCAGGAAGGCTTCCGCTTCTTCTCTGGAAGCCGTGGTGAACTGGCTTACTTCGCCAAAATCCGCCATGACGGGCGGAATCCGCCCGGCGAACACTTCGCTGCCATACAGGATATACTGCTGCTGATCATTTCCGGACTCGCCCTGCAGCCACTGTACGCTGAAAAAGCCCAGCCCCAGCAGCAAAACCACAGCGGCCGCAGCCAACCGGAAAGCAGGGGAGCGCTGTTTTTCCCGTTTTTTTGCTTCCAGCTTCTGCAGCAGCTTCTGTTTATTTTCCGAAGCGTGGTCCACATAAGGAATTTGCCCGTTGGTTTTCAGGGTCCACAGCAGGCTCTGACACTTGTCCACCAGCAGCCTGTCCGCCTTTTTTTCCAAAGGACCGGACAATTCCTCATCGATAACCGCCTGCAGCCTCCTTTCCGCCTCGCTTTTTGAAATTTCTCCCCGCATAACAGCGTTCACGATGGCTTCCAAAGGACCTTCAGTGTTCATTTCGCTCCCTCCTTTCACAATATATGTGCATTAACAAAGAAATATACACGCAATCAAACAAAAAAACCAAAAATGTTTCATTTCCCGGGCTTTTGCGCGAATCCGTTGAATGCATCCCCGGGCTGCGCCGTGGGAAATACCCAGGCTATCCGCCGTTTCCCGGATGGACAAATTCCTTTCAAAATACGCATGGTACACCCTGTTTTCCCCATCGGTTAATTGATCCAGCAGGCAGGCTTTGGCCTCCCGGTTTTCCTGCCGGATGATCCAGTCCGTGATCATATCCTGCGTCTGCGGCACTTCCTGCTCTTCTCCCAGGGGCACAGGATAGCCCAGAATCCGGCTGCGGTTTTTCATATTCCGCCGCTTGGTAATGGCAATGTGATAGCACATCTTTTTCAGATACAGGAATGGTTCCGGATGGCTTGCCAGCTGTTCCGGCCGCCTGACAGCTTTTTCAAAAGCTTCCTGCACACAATCTTCCGCATCCTGCAAATGCTGCTGTTTGTAATCAAATAAAGAGAAGCTGTAATGATACAGCTCTCTGTAATACTTGCTATACAGTTGATCGATGGTGTTCGTCACCCCATCGTTCATGCCATGCACCGCCTTTTTTGCACCTTTCGCCGTCCATTCCATCCACCGGTTTGGCCGCGCCGTCAGAAACTGCCGGAATAATCCCGGGTCTGCGGAATGATATCCAGACTGCAGTAATACACATAAATATACGCAAAATCATCGCCGCCTGTCAGCCACACGTTGATCTGGCTCCGGTTGGTTTCCAGATCGGCACCAAATTCCAGGTTGCCGGTCAGCACCGCTTGTGCGTCTCTCATGTTCATAGCTTCCGCGGTTCGCCTTTCCCTGGGCAGCACTGCCAAGCCGTATTTTTGGCTGATCTGAGCCAGCACGTCTTCCACATAATCATAAGCATCTGAGACGGTGGACAGATCCGCGGTGATATACTGCGCCGCATACAGCCCTTCCGTATCGGAAAAATAGAAAATCAGTTCATTGTGCTTGCCCATCAATTCCACATCATAACGGATGCTGCTGGCTGCATAGATATCCGAAACGTCCCGGCTGCCGGGCTCGCCCTCCACTGCAATCACTTCTTCCATGGTATCTCCCCAATGAAAGGAGCGGAAGTCCGTCACGGCCTGATCATTGGCAAAGAAGGGAATTCCCTTCGCTTCCGCCCATTTCTGGACATAGCAACCCGCCGGGCCATAGAGCGTCAATCCCGCCGCACAGCCATCAAACGCATCGTCCGCAATGTATTCTATCGTGCCCGGCACCACCACGCTGGATAGTTTCCATGCTCCCTTGCAGGCGCTGCTTTCCATACGCTTCAGGGAAGCGGGCAGGGTCAGGCTGCCCACGGTGGAATGTTCCGCCAGTGCGCCCGCCCCCAGCACCGTCACCGTATAGCCGTCCAGTTCCGCCGGCAGTTCCATGGGCAGCGCACCGCCATACCCCCGGAGCGGATCGGAAACGGAAAGGATCGTACAGCTGCTTTCCGCCGTTTCGTATGTTACTTCATAGCGGTCCACCTTGGTTTTCTCCGCCGCAAACACCACAGCCGGCAGCAGCACCAGCAACAACACAACCGCTAAAATTCTTCTCATTTTCTTCACCTTATCCGCTTCCTTTATTCCTCACACAAGGAATGGAAATCCTCCGCAAACATGATCTTTTCAACAATGTTCATGGTTTCTTCAACCCATTCCGTATCCTCATGGAAAGAATATCCAAAGAATCAGCTTTTTCTCTTGTATCTTCATCCGCCCATTTTTCTTCTGCTGACAGCGCTTCTTTTCCTATTATATCTTCATTTCAAAAAGAAGTCAAAGAAAAAAACTGCAACGAAATGCAGGTTTTGTGGTGGCGTATAGAGGATCAGAACCCCTGGCCTCGGCAATGCAAATGTCGCGCGCTGATAAGGCAGGGATATATACGCCCCCGGGGGGTGAAGACAGCTTGTTCGCCGTCTTGGAAATGGTTTGGTTTGGTTGAAATTTTTGATTCAGATTAATTGATTGAACACGCTCACCAGAACCCGGAAGATAAGCCTACTGTAAAAGGAAAATTAAAGCCACTTGCAAAAAGCTGCTGCAGGAATTGAAAGGCAAAACGAAAACCACCACCAATCCGTTTGCTCCGTCCGATGAAACCATCGATCAACTTCGCTCTGCTTTGCTGCCTTTCTTCACATAATCCACACCAGATGATGCAAATTCCGAAAAAAATGCATCCTTTAGCTGCAGCAATAAATCAAAAAGGTGCTTGGGGAGTTTCCCAAAAACAGAATAAAAATCACGGGCATCCATCCGGAAGCCCGTATTTTTTTGTGCAAATGGCTATCCAATTTGCCTCGCTTGCAGGTTCCGGCTTACATATATTCGCAAGACAGGTTTTCTGCTATCCTTTCACGAAATGAAAGAACCTGCACACCGCTTTCACAGCATGCAGGTTCTTTTTTGATTGCCTTTTTCAGGCATTGGGGTTATTGGGCTTCCTTCCGCTTTTTCATTAGCAGGATACAGCCGGCGGCAGATACCGCCGTCACCGCCAGCCACAAACCGATCCGGCTGTCATCCCCGGTCTTGGGGATCTTCCGGTTCACAATGGTATCGCCATTGTACGCGCAGGTGGCTTCTTTATCTTCGCCGTAGGTCACCGTGAAGCCGTCCACCGGTTCTTCCATGACGGAATACTTCGCCGTTTCACCATTGCGTACGATGGGCAGGTTGTACCATACATACCAGCCGTCTTCGTCGGGCTTGGGCGTTTTCTTGTCCATCGCTTCGCCGTTGCAGTACAAGGTCAGCGTGATTTCGGGAATCTCTTCCCCTTCTTCCAGCCCTTCCCATACCTTCTGCACACGGAATTCCGTCACGGCCCGGTTGATGATGGTACCGCCGTTGTAAATCCAGCCGGTTTCTTCGGTGTAGGGCGCCTTGTTCCGGTAAATGGTCATGAAGCCGTCCATGTATTTTTCCTTGGCGGAATATACAATGGTCTTCCCGTCCGCATCATACTGGGGCAG
Organism: Clostridia bacterium; assembly: GCA_017434775.1. Classification (GTDB taxonomy): domain Bacteria; phylum Bacillota; class Clostridia; order Christensenellales; family Aristaeellaceae; genus RUG563. Next base: position 247 of record JAFSGG010000093.1, on the reverse strand, counting down.
GTTTTCGTAGCTGTACACGTCGCCGTTCTTGTTGTAGCTGGGCTGCGGGTTCAGCTTTTCACCGTTGCCGTACAGTGTCAGGGTGATGGCATCGCCAATGTCGCCCTGCCATTCCTTGGTCACGGAGAAGGAAACCGTCTTTTCGGTATTCACAAAGGCAACCGCTGCGCCATCTTCCGTGATGGTGCCTTCTGCCTTCCGGCCTTCCGTTCCGTTCACGGCGGGGGTGTAGGCGATGTATTCGTCT
>JAFSGG010000092.1 GCA_017434775.1 Clostridia bacterium | reverse complement strand
CCGCAGGAAGGGTCAAGGGTGAATGAGGCGACCGGCCCTCCAGTGGAGGGAGCGGCTGAAAGCCGCAGGAAGCCGAATGAATCAACCGAAACAAGCATTGGGAGCGCCAGCGACCAAGGCGTAGATTGAGGTTGCGGAACGTCGACCCTTGTGGGGCGCGGGGTGAAACCCCGCATAAACGTTCCCCAAGCTGCAGCGGCACGTTGCTCGTCAGTGCATTCTACTACATCCGCAGAATGGGTGCAGGGATGATATCCCTGCTGGGGTGTGGGGCAACGCCCCACAAACATTCCCTCAGCCGTTGCTGCCGAGGCGTTTGAGCCACACGGTGAGCACGGCTATATCCGCCGGGGATACGCCGGGGATGCGGCTGGCCTGGCCAAGGCTCAGGGGCCGGGCATCGGTGAGCTTCTGCCGGGCTTCCAGGCGCAGGGAAGAGAGGCTGTTGTAATCCATATCCGGGGGCAGCAGGGCTTCTTCCATGGCCCGGGCAGCTTTGATCTGGGCCATTTCCCGCTGCAGATAGCCTTCGTACTTGATCTGGATACGGGCTTGCTCGGTCACGTTCCGGTCGTAGCCCCAATCGGCGGGGATTTCCACCTGGGCTTCCGGGCGCTTGAGTTCTTTGGCCATGCCATTATCCTGAAGGCGCTTGATGAGCTCCTGGGTTTCTTTATGTTTCTTTTCGGTGCGGCGCATGCGTTCATCCGAGGCCAGGCCGATTTTGTGGGCCCGTTCGGTGAGGCGCAGGTCGGCGTTATCCTGGCGCAGGTACAGCCGGTGTTCGGCGCGGCTGGTCATCATGCGGTAGGGTTCATCGGTGCCCTTGGTGGTAAGGTCATCCACCATGACGCCGATGTAAGCCTGATCCCTGGTCAGCAGGAAGGGTTCCTTTTCCTGGCAATAGAGGGCGGCGTTGATACCGGCATAGATGCCCTGAGCGGCGGCCTCTTCGTAGCCGGAGGTGCCATTCACCTGCCCGGCCAGGTATAGCCCGGGGATGTGCTTGGCAGAAAGATAAGGAGTGAGGGTCAAGGGGTCGATGCAGTCGTATTCGATGGCGTAGGCAAGCCTTGTGATCTGGCATTTTTCCAGGCCGGGGATGGTGCGGTACATGTCCCACTGCACATCTTCCGGCATGCTGGTGGACATGCCCTGCACATACCATTCGGGGTAGCCGTCTCCTTCCGGCTCCAGGAAAATCTGGTGCCGGTCCTTATCCGCAAAGCGGACGATTTTGGTTTCGATGGAGGGGCAGTACCGGGCGCCCACGCCGGTGATGGAGCCGGTGAACATGGGGGCGCGGTGCAGGTTTTGCTTGATAATTTCGTGGGTTTTTTCGTTGGTCCAGGTGAGGTAGCAGTTCACCTTATTTTCAATGCCCCCGTCCGTCATGAAGGAGAAGGGTACCGGGGGTTCATCCCCGGGCTGGGGGGTCATTTTTTCAAAATCAATGGAATTGGCAGCCACACGGGCCGGGGTGCCGGTTTTGAACCGGCGGATATCAAAGCCCAGATCCATGATGGACTGGCTGAGTCTGCCGGCCGGCATCAGGCCCTGAGGGCCGGCTTCCCATTCCGCTTCGCCGATGATGATGCGGCTTTTTAAGTACACGCCGGTGCACACGATGGCAGCCCGGCATTCGATGATATCACCGGACAGGGTTTTCACGCCGCAGACCACGCCGCCTTTGGTGATGATTTCGGCGGCTTCCCCCTGCCGGAGGGTCAGGTTTTCCTGATTGAACAGGGTGTTCAGCATGTTCAGGTGGTAGCGGCGCTTATCCGCTTGGGCACGCAGGGAATGCACCGCCGGGCCTTTGCCCAGGTTCAGCATGCGGCTTTGCAGGGTCACTTTATCCGCCGCCAGGCCCATTTCGCCGCCCAAAGCGTCCACTTCCCTTACCAGATGGCCCTTGCCCGTACCGCCGATGGAGGGATTGCAGGGCATCAGCGCCACGGATTCCAGATTCATGGTGAGCAGCACGGTAGAAAGCCCCATTCTTGCGCAGCAAAGGGCCGCTTCACAGCCGGCATGACCGGCGCCGATGACAACCACGGTGGCCACAGTACATTCCTCCTAAAACACAAAAAACGTATACGCTGTGCATTATACCACAAAAACGAAAAATGACAAAGAAAAATCCTGTTTTGCCTTGCCATGGGACAAAAAAAGGGGTACAATGGGACACAACGGGAGGGGGATATACATGAAGATCGGCGCGCAGCTGTATACCGTGCGGATGTTTGCCCAGAACGAACGGGATCTGGGCCGTACGCTGGAAAAAATCGCCGGCATGGGCTATGATACGGTTCAGGTTTCCGGTATCGGCAGCATTGCTCCGCAGAACGTGAAAAATCTGTGCGATCAGAACGGATTAAAGATCGTGCTCACCCATAACCCCGAACACCGGTTTTTAAACGGCGTGGAAGGGCTGATTGAAGAACATCAGCTGTACGGCGCCAAGTACATCGGCCTTGGCATGATGGCGGACCGCTACCGCACCCCGGATATGTTTGACGATTTTTTCCGGGATTTTGAAGAGCCGCTGCAAAAAATCCATGACGCCGGCATGCTGTTTATGTACCACAACCATGCGCTGGAATTTGGCCGGCTGAAGGACGGAAGGGTCATGATGGACGTGTTGCTGGAACGCTTCCCGGCCGATCGGATGGGCATCACCGCCGATACCTATTGGATGCAGTTTGCCGGGGTGGATGTGAACGACTGGCTGATGCGCCATGCTGACCGGCTGCCCTGCGTGCACCTGAAGGATATGATCCCTGACGGGTTCACGGCGAAAATGGCGGCGGTTGGTAGCGGTAATATGAATTTTGCAGCTATTCTGGATACGCTGAAACACAACGGCGTGACGGAATACGCCCTGGTGGAACAGGACGATTGCTATGGCGCAAGCCCCTTTGACTGCCTGAAAAGCAGCCTGGATTATGTAAACCATGTGCTGGGAGGAACATAAATGTTCAAAGTGTGTGTGATCGGCTGCGGCGGTATTGCCCAGGTGCACGGCGCTGCGCTGACCAATATGGAGGGTGTGACCCTTGCGGCCTGCTGTGATATTGTGCCGGAAAGGGCTCAGGCCTATGCCGAAAAATTCCATTGCACCCCCTATACGGATTATGAAACCCTGCTGGATAAGGAACAGCCGGATGCGGTGCACCTGTGCACGCCCCATTACCTGCACACGGAAATGGCAGAAAAGGCGGCGGAAAGAGGCATCCATGTGTTTACGGAAAAGCCGCCCGTCATCAGCTGGGATGAATGGGAACGGCTGCAGAAGGCTGGGGAAAAAGTGCGCATCGGCGTATGCGTACAGAACCGCTATAACCCCAATAACGAAAAGGCCATGGCCATTCTCGCTTCCGGGGAAATGGGCAGCGTGAAGGGCGCCCGGGCCTGTGTGTTCTGGGACCGGGGGAAATATTATTACGCTTCCGGCGACTGGCGGGGCAAATGGGCAACGGAAGGCGGCGGTGCGCTGATCAATCAGTCCGTGCACACGCTGGATCTTTTGCTTTTGTTCCTGGGCAAGCCGGATATCGTTTCCTGCCATATGGCCAACCGCCGCCTGCAGGGCATCATCGAAGTGGAAGACACGGTGGAAGCGTACCTGCAAAGCGGAGAGAAACGGGGCATCTTTTTTGCCACCAACGCCTATGCCGGGAACGCCCCGGTGATGATCGAAATTGTGACGGAAAAGGGCACCTTGCATCTGGAAGATGACTGGCTGGACATCAAAAAAGAGGGAAAGACCGAGCATCTCACCTTTGAAATGCCCACGCCCATGGGGAAAGGCTATTGGGGCAGCGGCCACTTTGCCTGCATTCAGGATTATTACCGCTGCATGGAACAGGGGATTCCCTTCCGCAATGATTTGCAGGGCTTGAAAACCACCGTTGAAACCATGCTGACCATGTATGAACAGGGGAGGAAAACAATATGAGCAAAATTCGTCTGGGTGTGATCGGCTGCGGCGGTATGGGCAGCGGCCATGTGAACAACATTCTGCAGGGCAAGTGCCCGGAAATTGATGTGGTGGCCGTGGCGGACCGCCGCGCTTCCCGCCGGGAATGGGCGGAAAAGAATATTCCCGGGGTGCAGATTTTCTCCGAAGGCAAGGATCTCATCGCTGCCAAGCCCTGCGATGCGGTGCTCATTGCCACGCCCCATTACCAGCACCCGGTGCTGGCGAAAGACGCCATGGCCCATGGCCTGCATGTGATGTGCGAAAAGCCGGCCGGCGTATACACCCTGCAGGTTCGGGAAATGATCGAAGAAGCGGATAAGCATCCGGAACTCACCTTCGGGATGATGTTCAATCAGCGCACCAATTGCGTTTACCGCAAAATGAAGGAAATGATTGAAAACGGCGAAATCGGCGAAATGAAGCGGATGAGCTGGCTGATCACCGACTGGTACCGCACCCAGTTCTATTACGATTCCGGCGCCTGGCGGGCCACCTGGGCCGGGGAAGGCGGCGGCGTGCTTTTGAACCAGTGCCCCCACCAGCTGGATCTTTTGCAGTGGCTGTGCGGCTTGCCGGTGAAGGTGCAGGCCAAATTGCACGAGGGCAAGTGGCACAACATCGAGGTGGAAGACGACGTGACCGCCTATCTGGAATTTGAAAACGGCGCCACCGGCGTGTTTGTCACCACCACCGGCGATGCTCCCGGCACCAACCGGCTGGAAATTACCGGCACCAAGGGCAAATTGGTGTGCGATTACAGCGGCCTTACCTTCACCAAGCTTTCCGTGGATGAGCGGGAATGGTGCGCCACCTGTCAAGAAGGCTTCAAGGCCCCGCCCAGCGAAACCGTCAAAGTGGAAACCGACGGCCGAAATGAACAGCATCCCGAAGTGTTGAACAAATTTGCCGCCAACATCCTCCGGGGTGAAGCCTTGGTGGCCGATGGCCGGGAAGGCATCCGGGGCCTGATGCTGTCCAACGCCATGCACCTTTCCGCCTGGGAAAACAGGGAAGTTTCCCTGCCCATTGACGAACAGCGGTTCTATGAACTGCTGATGGAAAAATGCAAAACTTCCCGTCACAAGGAAGAAAAAGACGTGACCATGAATACCGAGGGCACCTATTAAATTATTTTTCCCGGCAGGGAAAAAGGAATTTGTGCCGAAATAGATTCTTTGGTTTATATAAGGAAAGGAAGCGAAAACATTGAGTGAATGCACCCACGATTGCTCCTCCTGCACGGCCAATTGTTCCAGCCGTGAAAAGCAGAGCATGATTGAAAAACCCCATAAGAGCAGCAAGATTAAAAAGGTGGTTGCCGTCATGAGCGGCAAGGGCGGCGTAGGCAAATCCCTGGTGACCAGCCTGCTGGCCGTGCTGGCCAGCCGTGCCGGTTACAAAACCGCCATTCTGGACGCGGATATCACCGGCCCCTCCATCCCCAAGGCTTTCGGCATCAAGGAAAAGGCCATGGGCAATGATGAAGGCATTCTGCCCGTGGAAAGCCGCACCGGCATCAAAATGATGAGCGTGAATCTTCTGCTGGAAGAAGATAACACCCCCGTTGTGTGGCGCGGCCCGGTGATCGCCGGCACCGTGAAGCAGTTCTGGACGGATGTGCTCTGGGGCGATATTGATATTATGTTCATCGATATGCCTCCCGGAACGGGCGACGTGCCCCTGACGGTGTACCAGTCCGTGCCCGTGGACGAAGTGATCGTGGTCACCAGCCCCCAGGCGCTGGTGGGTATGATCGTGGAAAAGGCCATCAACATGGCCAACATGATGGATATCAAGGTGCTGGGCCTTGTGGAAAACATGAGCTATGCTCTCTGCCCCGATTGCGGCAAGCAGGTGGAAGTGTTCGGCGAAAGCCATGTGCAGGAAACCGCGGAACGCTTCGGTACCGAAGTGCTGGCGAAATTGCCCATCAACCTGAAGCTGGCCGCTGCCTGCGACGCCGGCCTGATCGAACTGTTCGAAGGCAACTGGCTGGATGAAGCCCTGCGGAAAGTGCTCCAGGGCCTGGAAGATTAACAGAATTTTTAAGGGATTGCGGTGGCAATCCCTTTTCAATTATGAATTCAGAATGAAGAATTCAGAATTTTATATTCTTCTGAAAAATGAATGCTATTCAGCCAAATAGACGCATTATCTTAAGATGCGCAACAGGACACTCTTTCCCCTTTTATCTCAACAAACCATAATTCTTCATTCTGAATTCTTAATTATTTGGAGGAACAGCGGATGAACGAAGTAACAAAAAAGGTTTACCGCTATCTGTGCGAAAGTTTCGGCCAAAAGATCCTCATGGCCCAGCAGGAAAGCCCCATGCGCTTTGATCAGGAAGAGGAAATGGCCTACCTCATGGAAGTGACGGGCAAATACCCGGCCATCCGGGGGCTGGATTACATCAACCGGGATTTTGAAGGGGTGAACCGCCGGGCCATCCGCTGGTGGAAGATGGGCGGGCTGGTGTCCATCTGCTGGCATGTGGGGGTGTTTGACGGCGGCTATCCCCAGAGCAAGGAAGATGAACCGGACTTTGAAAAGCTGCTCACCCCCGGCACGGAGGAAAACATCCGCCTGATCCACAACTGGGACGTGGCGGCCTTTTACCTGAAAAAATTGCAGGAGGCGGGCGTGCCGGTCCTGTGGCGGCCTTTCCATGAATTTGACGGCCAATGGTTCTGGTGGGGCAAGGGCGGCGGCGAATATTTCATCCGCCTGTGGCGCATGATGTATGACCGGTATGTGAACCATTTCAAACTGGATAACCTGATCTGGGTGCTGGGCTATGCGGATGACGTGAAGGAGGGCTGGTATCCCGGGGATGCATATGTGGACATCATCGGCTCCGATACCTACCGCCCGGCGGAAGATGCAGCCCGGGGCAATACCCACAAAACCGCATGGCAGCTGCTGGCGAAAATGGATATCAAAAAAATGCCCTTTGCTTTCCATGAATGCGGCATGGTGGCGGATATCGACGCTTTCTGGCAGGATGAGTGCCCCTGGCTGTGGTTCATGCCCTGGCACACCCGGATTTTGCATGAAAATGACCGGGAGAAACTAAAAAAAGCGTACCGCCATGAAAAGACGGTTACGCTGGATAAGCTGCCCAGATTTGATTAAAGGATTTTTCCCAGAATATCCCCCAGAAAATCGAGAAGATCGGGGTCGTCATCGTCCTTCAGGGCTTTGAGGGCCTCTTCTTTTTGTTCCTTGGTGGCCTTGCGGTACAGTTCCACCAGCTTCTTTTCTGCAGCAGTCAGCTTCATGGAGGAAGTGGCGGAGGAAGAAGAAGCGGTCTTTTTTGCCGTGGTGGTTTTCTTTTCGGAAGCCGGAACCACTTTCTTGGTCGTCGTCTTTTTTGCCGTGGTTTCCTTGGCGGCGTTCAGCAAAGAAGATTGGGTTACGCCGCAGGCCTTGGCAATCTGCTTGAGCTGGGTCTGGGTCAATTCCTTTTCGTTGCGTTCTGCTTTGCTGATATCGGAAGCGGTCACGCCGTTCACCTTTTTCGCCAGGGCTTCCTGGGTGAGGCCGGCGCCGGTTCTGGCTTCTTTGATGAGGGTGCCCAGTTTTTTTGCCATGATATTGCGCTCCTTTTTGTCGTTTTTTTCAGTATAGTGGTATTGTTTTCTTCCGTCAAGGGAACAGTTGAAAAAAGGACGGAAAATGTGCTACAATGCAGGAGTATTTTTTCTTCGGAGGGTTTGTATGACCATCAAAGCAGTATTGTTTGATCTGGACGGCACGCTGCTTCCCATGGATCAGGATGCATTTGTGAAGCTTTATTTCGGCAGCCTGGCAAAAAAACTGGCGCCCCGCGGCTATGAAGCAGAAAAGCTGATTTCTGCCATCTGGGGCGGCACCAAAGCCATGGTGAAAAACGACGGCAGCCGCACCAATGAACAGGTGTTTTGGGATTATTTTGTGTCCCTGTTCGGGGAAGGCGCCCGGCAGGATGAACCCCATTTTGACGCTTTCTACCGTACGGATTTTGTGAACGCCAAGGCGGCCTGCGGCTATACCGAAAAAGCGGCAGGACTGGTACAGGCCGTGAAGGAAAAGGGTCTGCGTACCGCCCTGGCCACCAATCCCATTTTCCCCGATATTGCCACCTCCCAGCGCATCCGGTGGGCCGGGCTGAATAAAGCGGATTTTGAACTGTACACCACTTATGAAAACAGCCGCTTCTGCAAGCCCAATCCGGCCTACTATCAGGCCATTTTGAATCAGATGGGTTTACAGGGGGAAGAATGCCTGATGATCGGCAACGATGCCGTGGAGGATGTGGCCGCCATGCACTGCGGCATGCAGGTGTTCCTCATTACCGATTGCCTGCTCAACGGCGATAAGGCGGATATAACGGCCGTTCCCCACGGCAGTTTTGATGATGCCATCCAATTTGTGAAAAACCTGTAAGGAGAAAAACATGGCCATTGCTTTGCATATCTATTATTCCGGTGCGCCGGGACAGGCCAGAGCCTTTGCCCGCGCCATGATGGAAACCGGCCTTGTGGACCGGATTCGGGCGGAAGAAGGTAATCTGCAGTACGAATATTTCTTCCCCCTGGAGGATGAAAATACTGTGCTGCTCATTGACCGGTGGGAAAACCAGCAGGCCATCGATTTTCATCATGCTACCCCCATGATGCAGCAAATCATTCATCTGCGGGACAAGTACGATCTGCACATGCGCGTGGAACGCTATACATCGGATGAAAACGGCCTGCCGGATACGGACATCGCATTCGTCCGCCAATAACCAGGGATTTCATCCCTGGACCCGGCAGCGGAAGTGGATGACTGCACTTGTAAACCATGTGCCGCTGCTGCTTGAGGAACGATTTGTGGGGTTTCACCCCACGCCCCACAAGGGACAATTGTCCCTTGACCCTTCCTGCGGATGGAGTGGAAGGATCATACAAACCCTGTGCCGCCGCAGCAGAAACATTCCAAGAAATCGGAAGAAAACAGCAAGCCGCCAACGCATAAACACTCCTTTATCTATTTTCAATTCATGTACTAACGAAATTCTGCATTCTTAATTCTTCATTCTGAATTTTTCTCTCGCCTCCACGGGCTGGCGGTGTTCCACCGCCGACCGGATG
>JAFSGG010000019.1 GCA_017434775.1 Clostridia bacterium | reverse complement strand
TGGTCAGTTCGAAACGAACCTGGTCATTGCCCTTGCCGGTGCAGCCATGGCAGATGGCGGTGCAGTTTTCCAGATGAGCAATTTCCACCAGCCGCTTGGCAATCAGAGGACGGGCAAAAGAGGTGCCCAGCAGATATTTATTTTCATACACGGCGCCGCACTGCAGGGTGGGCCAGATGAAATCTTCCACAAATTCTTTTTTCAGATCGGCGATGTACAGCTTTTCAGCACCGGTCTTCTTGGCTTTTTCGTGAAGGGGTTCCAGTTCTTCGCCCTGGCCCACGTCACCGGCCACGCACACCACGTCGCAATCGTAATTTTCCTTCAGCCACGGGATGATGATGGAAGTATCCAGACCACCGCTGTAAGCCAACAAAACACGCATTTTAGCCATTGTTCTTGCCTCCAAATTCATTTTACCGGCATAGTATACATCCGCTTGCATAAAAATGCAATAGGTTTTTGAAAATTTTTTGAATTATTTTATTTCTATGCAAAAAACAATGCATATTCCGTATAAAACGCATATTTGACAAATATTTTCCCCTTTGGTAAAATAAGCTGTACAAACACACACGAATAAAGGAGCGTTTTTCCTATGAAACACACCACCTATCCCCTGCATGTGGCCGGCCTTGTGCGCGACCTGCCCATTTGCCGCGTCAACGACAATCTCTACATCGGTGCTTTCGTCATCTTTGGCGATGTGGAGCTCACCGAATGCTGCGCCCGGGATCTTCTGAAAGTAGCCCCGGAGCATGATATCATCATCACCGCCGAATCCAAGGGCATTCCGCTGGCCTACGAAATGGCAAAGCAGAGCGGCAATAACCGCTACCTCATCGCCCGGAAAATCCCCAAGCTGTATATGAAAAACGTGTTCACCGTGAAGGTCAATTCCATCACCACCGCCAAGGAACAGACCCTCTGCATCGATGAAGAAGACGCCAACTTCATGAAGGGCAAGCGGGTTCTCATCGTGGACGACGTCATCTCCACCGGCGAATCCCTCTACGTCGTGGAACAGCTGGTGGAAAAAGCCGGCGGCAACATCGTGGGCAAAATGGCCATCCTGGCCGAAGGCGACGCTCAAGAACGCCCCGACATCATTTATCTTGAAAAACTCCCCCTCTTCCATCCCGACGGCACCGTGATGGAATAAACCGCAAACAAAAAACCGCTGTTCCTTGCCGGAGCAGCGGTTTTCTTTTATTTACGGTTGGGCCGTCTTTTGATTTTCAACATGGTGATCACATCATCTGTTTTCAGCCCGTCATCCAGCGGAATCCAAAGCCACTTACCGTCATGCAGCGTAGCCGTTTCGTCGAAAATTCTCTGAAGGTGAAGGGAAACAGAGTCCCGGATACTTTCAAATTTCTCCCTTTCCGCCTTGCCGTAGGTGATCAGCAGCACAGCCTCTCCTTCTTTTGCATAGAAGGTACACAGGGTTTTGCCGCCCCGGCGGTATTTGTATTCCACCTGCCATGGACCAAAGCCCTTATCCCACAATCTGTCCATATCATATAGGGCATCAATGGCCGCGGTCATCCCTTCCCAAATCTCTGCCGTTTTTTCCGGCAATAAAGAGATGAATGTTTCTTTCCAATGCTCACTCACGTTTTCTTCTCCATTCATGTAAATTCATACAGGACGGCATCTTTCCGTACGCCTCCTGCCTTTTTATAGCAGGCACAGGCAGCGCGGTTCTCTTTTTCGGTCAGCAAAAACATCTTGCTGCAACCCATTTTCTTTACATATTCAGTAATATAGCACATCAGGCCGGTTCCATAACCATGATTCTTATAACCATCCATCACATCGATGGCATGCAGATAAAATGCACACCGGCCATCCGGCTTCATCATTCGGTATCCAAAGGCAAATCCAATAATCTTTTCGGATTCCGCTGCCACAAAGCCAACTGCATTTTCCTGATGCAGAAAATCCATAACCTGCTCATGGGTGTAAACGGTTTGCTGATCGTCCACAAACGCCGCCATCAGCATAGCATCCTTTTCTTCCAACAACCTGTATTCCATCAATTCAGTTCCTTCACAAAACAAATAATCCGGTTGGCTTCCTCAAAGCCGCAGGCCAGATGAAAATTCAAACTTCGGGTATTGTTCAGTTCGCAGTCGCTGGCGAATTCACGGCAGCCCATGTCTTTGGCCCAGGCTTGGGCAGCGGAAAGCAGCGCCCGGGCAAAGCCCTGTCCCCGGCGGTTTTCATCCACATAAATCCCTTCCAGATACCCCACCGGGCTTCCTTCCGTGCCTTCCACATAATCATGCCGCAGGGAAGCAAAACAAATACCGCAGAACACCCCTTCTTCTTTGGCCAGAAGAACCGTCTTTTCAGGATCATCCATATATTCCAGCACGCATTCCTGCATTTCTTCTTCCGTGTGCCCCGGCCATAGCTTTCCGGTCAGTTCTGCTGCCGCCTGCACATGTTCTTTTTCGGCGATTATCAGCCGCATTTCTTCTCACATCCTCTATTTTTGAATACGCAAAAAACCACCCATCTTTCAGGTGGTTTTTGCAGTGCCTGAAAAAACCGTTTGAATTAGGCTTCTTCGGTAACCACGCTCTGGGTGGCGGCGCGCTGCACGTAGCCGCTGCGCAGGCAACGGGTGCACACGTTCAGACGCATGGGACGGCCATCCACAACCACGCGAACCTTCTGCACGTTGGGAGCCCAGGTGCGGTTGGTCTTGCGTTCAGAGTGGCTCACATTGTGACCGCTCATACGGCCCTTGGCACATACTTCACAAAACTTGCCCATTGTAAATTACCTCCCGGGGTAAATTGCTTTTGCTGACGCAGTTACCTGCGATGCATCCATCCATAATTGACAGCTTTGCTATTGTAACACAGTCAAAGGGCAAATGCAAGCTTTTTTTCGTATTTTTCATCCCTTTTTTCGCATTTTTTCATATTTTTCTATTTTTCTTCTGCTTCTTCCCTTTTTTCCTATTTTGTGCTATACTTTTATCAACACCACAAGGGAGCGTGTATCTATGCGCATTGCAGAACTGAACAGAGAACAATTTGACGGCTATGAGCTGGTTTTTTCCTATACCAGCCGGGCTTATTATGACCTGCGCATCCGCACTACGGAAAACGTGTTTTCCGCTGAATTTGTGCGCTCGCCCTGCCCGCCCATCCACAAGGAATTCACCGATAAGCTCTTCGCTCCCCACTGGGACGATCCCCACGCCTGGGGGCTTTGGGATGATAAGCAGCTGCTGGCTGTGATCGAAGTGACTCCGGAAAACTGGAACAACCGCCTGCGCATCACCAACCTCATCGTACAGGACGGCTTCCGCCGCCGGGGTTACGGAAGCCTGCTGATGACCAAAGCCCGGGAAATTGCCAGATCCCAGGGGCGCCGGGCGCTGATTCTGGAAACCCAGTCCTGCAATACGGCAGCCATTTCCTTCTACCTTTCTCAGGGCTTTTCCTTCATGGGTTTCAATGCCTGCGAATACTCCAATCAGGATTTGGAAAAGCACGAAGTGCGCCTTGAAATGGGCCTTCTTTTATAACACATTTTCATTACGATCATCAATAACGCCATACGATGAAAAGAATCAGCATCTGCTGATTCTTTATTTTCTCCACATTCTTCCATTTTCGATTCTTCGGTAGTATTTTTTTGTACTCTAAAAAGCATAAAGGTATATTTTTAGGCATAATATACCTGTACCGCGCATTGAAAGGATGGATGACACCATGTACTTCCGCCGCATCCGGGATATGCGTGAGGATGCAGATTTGACCCAGTGCCAGATTGCCGAATACCTTGGCATTGCCCAAACTGTGTATAGCCGTTACGAACGCGGCTATCAAACCATGCCCCTGCACCTTCTCATGCGTCTCGCGGATTATTATCACGTTTCCCTGGATTACCTCACCGGTCGCACCGATTGCAAAAACTGCCAGCCCAAGGCAAAAAAGATCAGCGATTGATTTTCATAAAAATAAAATAAATGAAAAAAAACAGGCTCTCCTCGGTTCTTCCGTGACAAGCCTGTTTTTTATACCATTTTTTGACGATTCTGATATCCATTCCGATGAATATCTGCTATAATAAAGCGACTTCATTGCAAAGGATGCTGCTTATGGAAATTCTCCATTCGTCCCCGGATTATGCGGTCATCATCAAGCCAGCAGGTATGGACAGCGAAAAAGACGTACCTTCTGCCCTGGAAGAGCGCTTGGGCGCGCCCGTATTCCCTCTCCACCGTCTGGATAAAAATGTGGGCGGCGTAATGATCTATGCCTGCACAAAGGCTGCGGCAGCCACCCTTTCCCGTGCCATTGAGGAGGGAAAGATGATCAAAGAATATGTTGCCATGGTCCATGGCACGCCGCCGGAAGAAGGCACATGGGAAGACCTGCTTTTCAAAGATGCAAGAAAAAACAAAGTATTTGTAGTGGACAGGCTTCGCAAGGGCGTTCGGGAAGCCAAACTTTCTTTCCGGCGCATGCGCAGCGAAGAACAAAAAAGCCTCATGCATATCCGGCTGTACACCGGCCGTTCCCATCAGATCCGGGTGCAGTTTGCCAGCCGCAAATTTCCGCTGGTAGGCGATCATAAATACGGTTCCCGGGATAGCGCAAAAGATCCCATGCTCTTTTCCTGCCGCATCACATTTCCCTGGAAGGGGGAAAACCGCACATATACCGCCCTGCCGCCCTGGGCGGAATAAAAAAGAACAACGCCCTCCATGGCGTTGCTCCCCCAAGATGCCGCTGCCCCTCATTTATTCACCCGCTATGTTAAGCAGGCCGGTGCCCTGCGGCGATTTTTTGCCTTCCCCTGGCATGCCTTGCGGCAAGGGGGCCTGACAGCTGACCGCGCGACGCGGGCTCCGTTTTGTGAAATGTGGGTAAAAACGAAGAACTGGCGAACACCTCAGGAATTGATTTTATTATACAGGATATCCACGTCCTTTGTCAATCAAAAATCTGTCTTTTCTCTGAGCACCATACGGATGGCCCGGTCATAAAAATCACAAAGTTCTCGGGCTGTTTCCATACTGGCTGCTTCGCTGTAAATGCGCACTGCCGGCCGTTCCTGATCCGGCACAATGGTGGCATACCCCCTTTGGTCTTTCACCTGCATCCCCCGGGACAGGGTGTATGGCAAGGCCGTATGCCGGCACAACTCGTACAGAATCCGGCTCTTCTCCCCTTCCGGGCACGCCACATCCCGGCAAATCATATGCACAGCCGGCATATTTTGCATAAGTTCCTTCAGCGGCCCATTCTTCATCAGGGTACACAACTCCCAAACGGCCGCTACGCCGTCCTGCATGCGCCTTTCCTGCATGCAGCACGCAGCACTGTTATCTGCACACGCCGTCTGCATCCATTGCACAGCCGTTCTCGGTACGTCCGGCAGATCAAATACTTTCCCCCATTTGCTTTCCATTGCTTTCAGACGCAGCAGATTCAGCTGCGTTTTTTCTATGCTGCCGTCCCTTGTAAAGCATGTCCATCCGCTGCCACCCGCATGCAGTAAAAAACCGGTTTCATTGGCCGCCAGTTCCGTTTCTGTTTCCCCGGCAATGCGCACATTCTTCACTTGTAGTTTTTTCAGCCCTTCCAATACCAGCTGAAGCAGCCGCTCATCATCACAGTAAACACACACAGGGGAAAAGAGCGCTTTATTCTCCCCATCCGGCAGCACTTTGGAAAAGTATACTTCCTCGGCCGCTTCATAAGGCGTAATAGCACCATCTGTTCCGCCTTCCGGCCGGACGTCATCGGTCAACAGGAAAGCGTCCATTTTCCGCCGGATAGAACTGTCGGAACGTCTGCCGTATCTATCCACAAAAATCAGTTTGTTTTCCACAGCCAGAATGCCGCCGTCCGCTTTCAGTGCCACCACATTTTCCCGTAGCATACTTTCCGTCATCCAGCCGCCCTGCAACACCTGAATGCCCGCTGCTGCCAGCGTGCCGGTGACCACCGCCTGCAATGCCGGCGCATGATCATGGCCGGTCAGGATGCATCCGGTCTGCACCACCTTTGCAAAGGCCATGGCAAGCCTGCAGGCATTGCCAGCCCACCGGCACACTGCGCCATCCGCTTCCCACATGCATCCGCCGCCTTCCTCCCGGAAACGGCTTTCTGCACATACGGCACCGGTCGGAATCCTGATCCCCGGCCACACCTTTACTTCAGCAAGCAGATGGGCATGGGCTCCCGCCGCTGCACCCTGCCCCAGCACACAGCCTTCATCCAGAACGGTTTCGCTGTGCACACAAGCACCATCGCACAGAATGCTGCCGCTTATTCGTGCCTTCACGCCCACAAAAGCATGATGCCAGAGGCTGCTGTTTACCACCACCGCCCCTGTTTTTACCGTGCAGCAATCGCCGATCACTGCATTGCGGATCACCGCACCTTTTTCGATAACGGCACCTTTCCCGATATAAAAACACCCCTGCAAGTGTACGTCATCCCCAAGCACAGCTTGCGGATGCACACCGGTTACAGCATTCGTTTTCACCCTGCCCTGCAGCAGGTCCTCCTGGGCCTGAAGATAAGCCCTGGCATTTCCCACATCGCACCAGTAATCATTCATTTCATAGCCGTACAGCGGGGCTTTCTTTTTCAAAAGCAGCGGAAAAATATCCTGACCAAAGTCCGGCCGGCCGTGATCCGGAATGCTGTCCAGCACTTCCGGTTCCAGAATATAGATGCCCGTATTCACCAGATTGGAATATACGCCGCTCCAGTCCGGCTTTTCCACAAAACGGACGATCCTCCCTTCCTCTTCTGTCATCACCACGCCATAGGGCAAGGGGATCTTTACTCGTTTGAGCACCAACGTTGCCAATGCTCCTTTTTCCTTGTGGTAAGCCATGGCGCTCGTCAGGTCACAGTCCGTCAGGCCATCCCCTGAAAGAACAAAGAAAGTCTCCTTCAATTGGTCTTTCGCCAGGCGGATGCTGCCGGCCGTGCCCATGGGGGCCGTTTCCTCAAAGTATTGGGTCTGCACGCCTTCCTTTTCTCCGTTGCCAAATGCTGCCCGTATTTTCTTGGGATGATACCAGAGGGTCACGCCCGCCTCCCGGATACCATGCTGTTTTAGCAGTTCCAGCGTATAGCTCATCACCGGTTTGCCCAACAACGGCACCAACGGCTTTGGCAAATTCATGGTCATAGGCCGCAAACGGCTGCCCTCGCCGCCGGCCATGATGATTGCCCGGATATTCATTTCATCGCTCCTTTTTTGTTTGTCCGCTATTCTATTATGTGCTGCACCTGCCTTTCATATGCCGAAAAACATATATAATGAAAAAATCGTTACAATTCATTCATCTTTTCGCTATTGCAATTTTTCTTGAAACATGATATTACTTAAGGAGAATGCATTTGCATGTCTATATTCCATTTATTTACATTTTTAGAAAAAGGAAGCTTTTTATGGACATTAACTGGTATCCGGGGCACATGGCCAAAGCCAAACGTCTCCTTTCCGAGCAGCTGAACCGGGTGGATGTAGTGGTGGAGCTTTGCGATGCCCGTCTGCCTTTTTCCAGCCGCAATCCGGATCTGATGAAGCTCACCGAAAAGAAAGAGAGAGTACTGATTCTGGGCAAAGCGGACCTTGCCAACCCCGCCCTCACCAACGAATGGCTGAAAGTTTTTCGCAAGGAAGGCATCCAGTGCGCCGCTTTGGATATGAACAAACAGGCCAAGCAGGCCCTCAATCTGATCGACCGCGCTGCCCGGGAAACGGTGGAACGTGCTGCCCAGCGCGGCATCCGCAAAACGGTGCGCGCCATGGTGGTGGGCGTGCCCAATGTGGGCAAGTCCACCTTCATCAATCGTCTTCATGGCGGCAGCATTGTAAAGGTCGGCGATATGCCCGGCGTCACCCGTTCCAATCAATGGGTGAAAATCACCCCCTATCTGGAACTGATGGACAGCCCCGGCCTCCTTTGGCCCCGGCTGGACGATCAGGTAGCCGCCAAGCGCCTGTCCTACATCGCCGCCATCCGGGACGAAGTGCTGGATACCGCCCATCTGGCTATTCAGCTGCTGGAAGATTTGAAAATCATGGCTCCTCAGGCCATGCAGGAACGCTTTAAAATCAAAGATATGTCCCTCATGGGAGCTGATCTGTTGGATGCCGTATGCAAAGGCCGCGGTTTCCTGATGAAGGGCGGCGTGATGGATTGGGAACGTGCCTGCAAAATCGTTCTGGATGAATTCCGGGGCGGCAAACTGGGCAGGCTCACCCTGGAAGCCCCTGCGCAGGAGGAAGCCCATGAATAAAAAAAGAGCGGAGCGGCTTTCCATCCTCACTAAGACGGATATGCCCCTTTGGGAACAGGGCATTGTATTTGCCGGCATGGACGAAGCCGGCCGCGGCCCTCTTTGCGGCAATGTAGTCACCGCCTGTGTGATCATGCCCAAAGAACCCCTGTTGGAATGGGTGGATGACAGTAAAAAACTGTCCCCCAAGCGCCGGGATGAAATGTACGACCAGATCATGGAGCACGCCCTGTACATCGGCATCGGCCAGGCAGACCCGGAAGAAATTGACCGGGTGAATATCCTGGAAGCCACCAAAAACGCCATGCGCCGTGCGGCGGAAAATTGCCCGGCTTCCCTCTACCTCATCGATGCCCTGCAAGGCCTTGGCCTTAACGGCGAAGAGCGCGGCATTATCCACGGCGATGCCGTCTGCTATTCCATTGCCGCCGCCAGCATCATTGCCAAAGTAACCCGAGACAGGCAGATGGAAGAACTGGACAGGCTGTATCCCTGTTATCACTTCAGCCAGCATAAAGGCTACGGCACCGCCCAGCACATCGCCGCCCTGAAGGAACTGGGGCCCTGCCCGGCCCATCGCCGTTCCTTCATCAAGAATTTCGTATGAATATTTCTGCAATCGGCCTGGCCGGCGAATGGAAAGCAGCCCGGTATCTGAAAAAGCAGGGCATGCGCATCCTGCAAAAGCGTTACCGCGCACCCCGGGGCGAAATTGACCTCATTGCCATGGACGGCCGGACACTGGTTTTTGTGGAAGTGAAAAACCGACCGGCCGGACACATGGGCGACGGTCTTCATGCCATCGACGGGCAAAAAAGAAAACGTCTGCGCTGCGCTGCCCAGGTTTATCTGGCTGCCCATCCCGCAGTTTCCGTGCGCTTTGATTGCGTGGAAATCACCTCCGCCGGTCTGCGCCATATTCCCAATGCGTTTTAAGGAGTCATTATGAAAGGCATAAATAAGCGCCGGATCCTCATCCTGATTACCGCCGCCGTGGTATTGGCTGCCGGTATTTATTTCTTTACCCGTCCGGGTGAAACGGCTGCCCTCCCGGCATCCGCTGCCAATACAGATACCAATCTGCTGGTAAACGGCAATTTTGAAAAGGTGGATGAAGACGGCCTGCCTTCCGGCTGGTATACCGATTACTATATCGACTGGGAATGGCAGGATCAGCCGGAGCCCATTTTTGAAGTGACGGAAAACGGCGCCTCCATTCACAATCCTGCCGCACTGGATGCACGCTTTGCCCAACAGGTATCGGTGGAGCCCGATGCCATGTACTGTCTGAAAGGTAAAATCCGCGCCAATGCCCAAGGTGGTTTGGGTGCCAATCTGTCCGTAGACGGGGTCTATGCCTTCTCTCCTTCCGTTTTCCAGGCAGAAGACGAATGGCAGGAAGTGGCGCTTTACGGCCGCACCGGCACGGAGCAGACGTCTGTCATCGTGTACGCCCGTCTTGGCGGCTACGGCGGCGAAAGTACCGGTCATGCCTTATTTCAGGATCTTTCCTTCACCCGCATCAGTCAGGTGCCGGATGGCGAAATGGTTCATAATTTCTTTATTCCTCAGCCTTTCCTGGAAGACAATGCACCCGAAGGAAACGAATCCAACAGCAATCTTCCTTCCTACTCCCCCCATTCCGGCAATCCCGAACGCAACGAATATAACAAAAACGCCGCAAACCTGCTGACGGAAACGGCCTCTTCCCTGATACTGTCTGTTTCGTTATTGTTCGTTCTTTTCTTCCTGGGTGTCAAGGATCGCCTGTCCCCACTCCCTGCCCTGAATGAAAAACAGCCCTCTCTCCACTGGCTTTGGCTGGCTGGAGTGCTGGTTCTTGCCTTTGTAATCCGGGTATATGCCGCACAGAAAGTGCCGGGCTATGACGTGGATATCGGCTGCTTCACCCACTGGGCCAATACCATGGCCACCTGGGGTCCTGCCCAGTTTTATAACAAAGCCGGCTTCTGCGATTATCCGCCCGGCTATATGAATGTTTTGTGGCTTGTGGGCCTGGTTGGCCAATTCACCGGCGGTGTTACGGAACTGATGGTGAAAATGCCCTCCATCCTCAGCGATATCCTCATTTGTCTTGTGCTGTATCTGGAAGGCAAAAAGTGTACGGATCACCGCAATGCGCTGCTCCTTTCCGCCTTCTGGGCCTTCAATCCCGTCAGCTTCGCCGCCGGCGCCTGCTGGGGCCAGTCTGACAGCCTGATGACCCTGCTTCTTTTGCTTTCCGTTCTTTTCATTTTCAAAAAACAATGGAAAATAGCACTGCCTGTTTATGTTGCTGCCGTTCTGGTGAAACCTCAGGCGCTGATGTTCGGCCCCATGGGTGTGGCCGCTCTCATTCTGTATCTGAAAAATAACAAATTCGATAAAAAAATATGGATGGATCTGCTGATTGGCATGGGCATTTCCATCGCTGTTTTCTGCGCACTGGCTCTGCCCTTCATCGTGCAGATTTCCCCCGCCGTTTATCTGAATGCCAAGGGGTTTGAAGACTACCAGATCACCGCCATGCTGGATCGGATTGCCGCCGATCCTTCCATCACGGAGATGGAAGGATATACCCTCAACGGTGGTATTTGGGCCAATCTCGCAAACGGCATCAAGTTCATTTTCTCCCTCTACGGCAACACGATGGGGCATTACGCCTATGCCACCATCAACGCCTGCAATGTGTATTTCCTGCTGAACCTGAACTGGGTATCTGTCACCGGCAAAGCCTCCATGTTCACCGGTTTCCTGGTGCTTTTCATCGCCACCCTGCCGGCCGTCATCGGCACCCTCCGCTCCGGCAAATCTGCCCGGGAACACACCGCCTTCTTCTATGTGGCCGGCCTGTTCCTGGCCGGTGTTATCACTTTGTTTGTGATGTATACAAACGGCGGCGTTCCTTACGAAACGTTGGGCACATTGATGATTGTCTACATCTGCGCCCTGTGCATCGGCCTGTTCCTTATGCGGGGCGAAATGTCCATGCTGCCGGTGTTTGCCGCCGCCATGCTGATGCTGCTCTTTTCCTGCGGCACCATGATGCACGAACGCTATCTGCTGCCGGCCATCATCCTGCTGCTGCTTGGCTTTATCACCACGAAAGATAAGCGGCTTTTGTACCTGATGGTACTCACCACCCTTGCCAGTTTCATCAATATTTCCTGCGTGCTGGATCGCAACATCCGCATCGGCGGCGTGGAAGCCCATCTGAGCATCCCATCCCTCCATCAGGAAAGTGATATGTACATCCTGGAATACTTAAGCGGCGGTCTCACTACCCTCGCTTCCATGCTGTGCCTGTATCTGGCCGTTTCTCCCAAGCGGCAGTACACCCTGCCGGAAGAAAAGCCTCTGCCCCCTTTCAAAATCCATAAGCGCGACGTGGTCATCATGCTGGTGGGAACGGTTCTCTATGCCGTGCTGGCTTTTGTAAATCTGGGCGCCACCGTTTCTCCCCAGACGGCCTGGACAGCCAACAATTACAAAACAGAAACTTACACCCTGGTCGATACACCGGAATCCCGTCTTCTCCTGGAACATACCGAACCAGACGATTCCATCCGAACCCAGGAACACACAGTCTATGAACCAGAAACCCTGACTTTGGATCTTGGCGAAGAGAGGCAGTTTACCATCCAGTTCATGGCCGGTATCCATTACTATATGGATGCTTCCTTCACCATCGAAAGCGGTAATGAAAATGCTTTCTGGGATCTGCGTCATTGCACGGCAACCGAAGGCTCCTGCTTCCAGTGGCAGGATGCAGCCGATACCCGGTATGCTCCCATGACCGGCCGGTATGTGCGCATTGCCGCCGAGGATGATAAGCTGATGCTTTTCGAAATCCTTTTCCGGGATGCCGAAAGTGGCGAAATCATCCCGGCCACGCTGGCAGAATCCTCCAACAATAACCCCACAGCCCGGAATATCTGCGACGAGCCGGATACCATGGCTGGCGATGTGCCCAGCTGGTATAATTCCACGTACTTCGATGAAATCTATCATGCCCGTACGGCCTATGAACACCTCCACGGCATGCGCACCTATGAAACCTCCCATCCGCCCCTTGGCAAGGTGCTGATGAGCTGGGCCATTGCCATCTTCGGTATGACCCCCTTCGGCTGGCGTTTCGCCGGGGCACTGGCAGGCGTTATGATGCTGCCCGGCATGTACCTGCTGGCCAAAATGCTGTGCAGAAATAAGTGGGCCGGCCTGTTCGCCATGCTGATGATGGCCTTCGATACCATGCATTTTACCCAGACCCGCATTGCCACCATCGATAGCTTTGTGGTTCTGTTCATCATCTGGGCGGTATATTTTATGCTGTACTGGTTCCGGATGGACTTCTTCGAAAAGCCTTTCTGGAAAACCCTGCTGCCTCTTTTCTTCTCCGGCATCTTCATGGGCCTTTCCATTGCCAGCAAATGGACGGGCGTGTATAACATCATCGCCCTGGCCATCATCTTCTTCTGGGGCTTCATGCGCCGGTTGCAGGAATGGCTTGCAGCCCGGAAGGAAGCCGCACAGTATGAACAAAAGCTGCACAGCACGCAGGCCAATGCAAACCGCAAAAAGGGAACAACGACGGCTGCACCTGAAAAGGCGCTACACGTCAGCAAAAAAGGCTTTATGCTCTGGGCTACCATCGCCCTATGCATCATCTTCTTCATTGTCATCCCGCTCACCATCTATTACCTTTCCTATATTCCCTATTTCGCCTATGACGGCGGTGTAACGGTGGAAAAAGTGATCCATGCCGCTGTGGGCAATTATCTGGAAACAGGCGAACTGAATAACTATGACGGTATGCTGGGCTATCACAGCCAGCAAGGCCTGGGGATGGATCACGATTATTATTCTCCCTGGTATGAATGGCCGGTCATTGCGGAACCCATGTATTATTACTATCATTCCCACGGTACGGAAAACGCCACCAGCACCATCATGCTGCTGGGCAACCCCGGGGTCTGGTGGGTATGTCTGGTTGGCCTTGCGGGCATTGCCGTCATCGCTATTTACCGGCATATGCGTTATGATGTGTACAAGTATCAGCATCCGGGAGCAGCTCTCCGATATGACACTTTCCACTTCACACAGCCCTGGGATTTCCGCTATGGGCTATTGATCCTGTGTTTCCTGGTGCAGTTCATGCCCTGGGTATTGGTTCCCCGCGGCACATACATTTACCACTACTTCACCAGCCTCCCCTTCATCATCCTGTGCACCGCTGTGTGCCTGGATAAAATGCAGGAGCGCTGGCCCAGGAAAACACTGGTGCTGGGGGCTGTCATTCTGCTGACTGCACTGGCCTTGTTTATTGGCTTCTTCCCCTATGCCAGCGGTGTCACGGTATCCAGGCAATGGCTCGAATCCATGCAGTGGTTCGACCGCTGGATTTATTTCTGATCTCCCTGACTAAAGATTAAAATCTGAGGTGAACGGTATGCTGGCACGTGCTTTGTGCTATGCCCTGCAGGGTGTGGATGGGCAGCCTGTCCTGGTAGAAACGGATGTTTCCGGCGGCATGGGTTCCTTTTCCATGGTTGGTCTGCCCGATGCTGCTGTCCGGGAAAGCCGGGACAGGGTGATGGGTGCCCTGCGCAATTCCGGCTATGCTCTGCCCATAGGACGGGTAACGGTGAATCTCTCCCCTGCCGATCTGAAAAAAGAAGGGGCTGTATTTGACCTGCCCATTGCCGTTTCCATCATCGGTGCTTCCCGCCAGGCTGCCATGCCGGATCTGAACAAAACGCTGCTGCTTGGGGAACTTTCCCTGGATGGTTCTCTGCAGCCCGTCCGGGGGGCGCTGGCCATGGTGATTGCCGCCTGTCAGCAGGGCATTGAACATGTGATCCTGCCGGAAAAGAACGCACCGGAAGTGCAGTCCATCCACGGCATTTGCGTCTATCCTGCCAGGAACCTCCAGCAGGTCGTGCGCCACCTGAACGGTTCCGATCCGCTCATAGCCCAGGAACAATTGCCCTATGATGCCCTTTTGCAGGACGCCCCGTTCTCCCTGGACCTATCCCAGGTGAAAGGCCAGCAGGGCGCCCGGCGCGCTTTGGAAATTGCAGCTGCCGGCGGCCATAACCTGCTGCTCATCGGCGTGCCCGGCAGCGGCAAAACCATGCTGGCCCGGTGCCTGCCCGGCATTCTGCCGCCCATGACCTTTGAAGAAAGCTGCGAAACCACCCGCATTCATTCCGTGGCTGGTGTATTACCGGCAGGACAGGGCCTGATGACGGAACGTCCCTTCCGCACCCCCCATCATTCCGTTTCCATTCCCGCATTGGTAGGCGGCGGCAGCGATGCCAGGCCCGGAGAAATCTCCCTGGCTCACAACGGCGTTCTGTTTCTGGATGAATTGCCCGAGTATCCGCCGCCTGTACTGGAATCCCTGCGCCAGCCGCTGGAAGACGGCACGGCATCCGTTTCCCGGGTAAAAGCCCGGGCGCAGTATCTTTCCCGCTGCATGCTGGTCGCCGGCATGAACCCCTGCCCCTGCGGAAATTATGGCAGCCGCACCCGGGAATGCACCTGTTCCGACGGCGCCATCCGCCGTTATCTTGGCCGCATTTCCGGTCCCTTGCTGGATCGTATTGACCTTCAAGTGGAAGTGGATGCGGTGCCCGTCAGCGAAATCCATTCTGCCACCCCGGCGGAATCCTCTGCGCAGGTGCGCAGCCGGGTGATGGCTGCCCGGAAAATTCAGCAGCAGCGGCTTTCCCCTTACGGCCTGTTCAATAACGCCCAGCTGCCCTCCGGCGCCCTGAAGGAACTTTGTCCCATTTCCCAAGCCTGCCAGGCACTGCTGGCCAAAGCAGTGGAAAAAATGGGCATTTCCATGCGTGGCTATACCCGCATCATCAAAGTAGCACGCACCATTGCGGATCTGGCCGGTGAAACGGATATTTCTCCCCTCCACATCGCCGAAGCCATTCAATACCGCGCATTGGACAGCAAATACTGGGGGAAATAACGGATGGAATATACCAAAGAACAATTAGCACGCATCTGGCTGCGCAGCGTACCGGTAAATGCCTGGAAACGGCTGGATCAGCTCCGGGAAAAATACGGCAGTGCCGCCGGTGTATGGGATCATTTCACACCGCTGCTTTACAACACCATCGGCCCGGAATACTTTGCCCAGCTGGCGGATCTGCGTTCCGAAAAACTGCGCAGTGTGCTGGGCGCCATGGAAGCATTCGAGGTGCAGGCAATCTTCCTGGGGGATGAAGATTATCCCTATCTCCTCTCTCAGATCCCCGATCCGCCGGATGTATTGTTCGTGCAGGGAAATCTGGATGCAAAAAAACTGGAGAAAGCCGTGGGCATCGTAGGATCCCGGCATCCCAGCCGCTACGGCAGTGTGCAGGCCCGGCGTATTGCCGGAGAACTGGCAGAAAATGCGGTGTCCGTCATCAGCGGTCTGGCCACCGGTGTGGATGCGTCTTCCCACGAAGGGGCGCTGAACGGCAAGGGCTACACCATCGGTGTCCTCGGCGGCGGTCATGCCCATTTCTTCCCGGCGGAAAACAGACAGCTGGCAAAGAATATGCTGTCTTCCGGCGGTGCGGTCATCAGTGAATTTCCGCCGGATACACCGCCTCTTCCCTATCAGTTTCCCATGCGCAACCGCATCATTTCCGGCTTGAGCCATGCACTGCTCCTCATTGAAGCCCGGGAAAAGAGCGGTACCCACTCCACCGTAAACCATGCGCCGGTGCAAGGCCGGGAAGTTTTTGCCCTTCCCGGCAATGTGGACGCCCCCGGCAGCGCCCTTCCCCTTCGGTTATTGAAGGAAGGTGCCGGCATCTGCACGGAAGGCGAAGATATCATCGCCGCCATGGGCTGGGAAAAAGTGCCGCCCAAACAGCTCACTCTTCTTGCGGATGATGATCCGGAAACGGAAAGCAATGCGATCCTTGCCGCTCTTTCGGTGGAGGAAAAAACACTGGAAGAATTGATCGACATAACCGGCCTGTCCGCCGGGGATTTGAGCATGCAGCTCACCCTGCTGGAATTAAACGGCCGTGTAGAGCGCCGGGCAGGCCGTGCCTATGCCCTGATGCGCTGAAATAAAAACATAACACCAATCATAAATGGAGGAATTTACTGTGGCAGCAACAAAACTGATTATTGTGGAATCTCCCTCAAAAGCCCGTACCATGGCCAAGTTTCTGGGCCGCGGCTACAAAGTGGAAGCCAGCCAGGGCCATGTGCGGGATATGCCCAAATCCCAATTGGGCGTGGATGCACAGAACGATTTTGAAATGAAATACATCACCATCCATGGCCGGGGCAAAATTCTGGCCAAGATCCGCAAAGAAGCTAAAGCCGCTTCCAAAGTGTATCTGGCAACGGACCCTGACCGCGAAGGGGAAGCGATTTCCTGGCATCTGGCGCAGACCCTGGGCATCGATGTGACCGATCCCTGCCGCATCGAATTCCACGAAGTAACGCCCAAAGCCGTGCAGAACGCCCTGAAAAATCCCCGCTCCATTGATCTGGACAAAGTGGATGCCCAGCAGGCCCGCCGTGCACTGGACCGGCTGATCGGTTACAAAATCAGCCCCCTTCTGTGGGCCAAGGTGAAAAAAGGCCTGTCCGCCGGCCGCGTACAGTCTGTGGCTACCCGTCTGGTGGTGGACCGGGAAGAAGAAATTGAGAACTTCATTCCCGAAGAATACTGGGATATTACTGCCTCGGCCCTGCTGCCTGCCGCCCGTGGCCGCAAGACCAATTTCAATTTGCGCCTGCACTCTCTGGATGGCAAAAAAGCCGAGCTCCATAACAGCGAAGAAGCCCGCATCGCCAAAGAACGGGTGGAAAACGCCCATTTTGCCGTCTATCACATCAAAAACGGCGAAAAGCATAAGCTGCCCGCACCGCCCTTCACCACCTCTTCCCTCCAGCAGGAAGCCAGCCGCAAACTGAACTTCACCACACAAAAAACCATGCAGGTGGTGCAGCAGCTCTACGAAGGCATCGATCTGGAAAACGAAGGCACCCAGGGTCTGGTCACCTATATCCGTACCGACAGCGTGCGCATTTCCGATGAAGCCATGGCTGCCGTGCGCGAATACATTCCCCAGCGTTTTGGTGCCGAATACCTGCCCGAAGTGCCCAATGAATTCAAGGGCCGCCGCAATGCCCAGGACGCCCACGAAGCCATCCGTCCCACGGACGTGAACCGCACCCCCGAATCCATCAAGGGCAGCCTGACCAAAGAGCAGTTCCAGCTCTATCGCCTCATTTATTCCCGTTTCATCGCCAGCCAGATGAAGCCGGCCCTCTACGACACCCTTTCCATGGATGTGGAAGGTGCCGGCGTGGGCCTGCGTTTCTACGGCGAACATAAGCGCTTTGCCGGTTTCACTTCCGTCTATGAAGAAAGCGTGGAAGAAGGCGCCGAAGTGGCCGAATCCACCCTGCCCGCCTTCAAGGAAGGGGATCCCGTGGTGGTGGAGAGCGTATCCTGCGATCAGCACTTCACCCAGCCGCCGCCCCGGTTCACAGAAGGCAGCCTGGTGCGCACTTTGGAAGAAAAGGGGATTGGCCGCCCCTCCACGTTTGCACCCACCATTACCACCATCCTGACCCGCGGTTATGTGATGCGCGAAAACAAGCGCCTCTACCCCACGGAACTGGGCCGCATGATCAACGCCATGATGATCGAACATTTCGGCGAAATTGTGGATGTGGATTTCACCGCCCAGCTGGAAGATGAGCTGGACCAGGTGGAAGACGGCAACATGGAATGGAAGAACGTGCTGCGCAAGTTCTATCCGCCCTTTGAATCCATGCTCACCAAGGCCGAAGAAGCCATTGAAAAAGTGGAGATCAAGGACGAACCCAGCGACGAAGTGTGCGATAAGTGCGGCGCCCAGATGGTGTACCGTGTGGGCCGCTTCGGCCGGTTCCTGGCCTGTCCCAATTTCCCCGAATGCCGCAATACCAAGCCCATCCTCACCTATATCGACGCCCCCTGCCCCAAATGCGGCGGCAAGCTGCTGGAAAAGACCAGCCGCAAGAACCGCAAGTTCTACGGCTGCGAGCATTACCCGGAATGTGATTTTGTTTCCTGGGAAATGCCGGTGAAGGAAAAATGCGAAAAGTGCGGCAGCTATATGACCCTCAAAACCAATCGCAACGGCGTTTCCTTCCATCTGTGCAGCAATGAAACCTGCCATCACAAGGTAGAAGTAACCACCGAAAAGACGGAGGAATAATTGATGCCCCACGCAACAGTCATCGGTGCAGGCCTTGCCGGGTGCGAAGCCGCCTGGCAGCTGGCCCTGCAGGGTGTGGACGTAA
Source organism: Clostridia bacterium (assembly GCA_017434775.1). GTDB lineage: Bacteria > Bacillota > Clostridia > Christensenellales > Aristaeellaceae > RUG563. The sequence continues at coordinate 2,157 of JAFSGG010000019.1, read as the reverse complement.
CCCTTATTGAAATGAAGCCGGACAAAATGTCTCCGGCTCATCACAGCCCTTTGTTTGCAGAGCTTGTGTGTTCCAATTCCCTGCGGTCGGACAGGCTCACCAATGCCGTAGGGCTTTTGAAGGAAGAAATGCGCCTGTGCCATTCCCTCATCATGGAAGCGGCGGATCATGCCCGGGTACCGGCCGGCGGCGCGCTGGCCGTGGACCGGGATGCTTTTTCCGGCTATATCACGGAAAAACTGAAGAATCATCCCCGGGTCACCATCCAATACCGTGAAGTGACGGAAATTCCGGACGGCCCTGCGATCATTGCCACCGGCCCCCTCACCAGCGACCGGATGAGCGAAGCCATCGCGAAACTTCCCGGCCTTTCCACCCTGAATTTCTACGATGCCGCCGCCCCCATTGTGACGCTGGATTCCCTGAATATGGACAGGGTTTTCCGCCAGAGCCGCTATGGCCGGGGGGATGATTACCTGAACTGCCCCATGAACGAAACGGAATATCACGCCTTTGTACAGGCCCTCATCAGCGCCGAAACGGCGGAAATCCACGGTTTTGAAGAAACCAAGGTGTTTGAAGGCTGCATGCCGGTGGAATCCATGGCCAAGCGCGGCCCCATGGTGCTGGCTTTTGGCCCCCTGAAGCCCGTGGGCCTTGTGGATCCCCGTACCGGCAAGGAGGCATACGCCGTGGTGCAATTGCGCCAGGATAATCAGGAGGGTACGCTTTATAATCTGGTCGGTTTCCAGACAAGGCTCAAATGGCCGGAGCAAAAGCGCGTCTTTGGCATGATCCCCGGCCTGGAAAACGCAGAATACGCCCGATACGGCGTTATGCACCGCAACACCTTCCTCCACTCCCCCGGCTTTCTCAATGCCCATTTTGAAATGATCTCAAGGCCTCAGTGCTATTTTGCCGGGCAGATGACGGGCGTGGAAGGATACGTGGAAAGCGCCGCCAGCGGCCTGCTTTGCGGCCTGTCCCTGGGACGTGATCTGATGGACAAAGGCACGGTGGAATTGCCCGGCATCACCGCCATGGGCGCTATGGGCCGGTATGTGAGCACCCCCAACAGCCATTTCCAGCCCATGAACTGCGCCTTCGGGCTGATCGACGGTCTGATTGTGGATAAGCAGCACAAAAAAATCCGCAACAAACAAGAGCGCTACACCGTCATTTCCGAACGTTCCCTTTCCTTCATGCGGGATTGGGCGGCAGACATGTATGCCGGCCTTGAAGCTGACACAGAAGTGACATAATTATTCCTTATCCTATATACGGAGGCGATATTATGAGTATTGAACTGAAGGGCACCACCATCTGCGCCGTGAAAAAAGACGGCCGCATTGCCATTGCCGGCGATGGTCAGGTGACCATGGGCGAAAGCGTTATTTTTAAGTCCAACGCCCGGAAAGTGCGCCGGCTGTTTGGCGGCAAGGTAGTAGCAGGCTTTGCCGGCACAGTGGTGGATGCATTCACCCTTTTTGATAAATTCGAAGAAAAATTGACCCAGTGCAACGGCAATCTGGAACGGGCGGCCGTGCAGCTGGCTCAATTGTGGCGTTCCGAACAGGGCATGCGGCAGATGAACTGCATGATGATCGTGGCCGATGCCGAGCAGTTGCTGGTGCTCTCCGGCACCGGCGAAGTGATGGAGCCGGACAGCGGCGTGGTGGCCATCGGTTCCGGTGGCAATTATGCCCTGGCAGCCGCCCGGGCCCTCAGCGAAAACACCGCCCTTTCTGCCCACGATATTGCAGAAAAGGCACTGCATATTGCCGCTTCCATCTGTGTGTATACCAACGACAATATCATCGTGGAAGATGTGTAAGGAGGTGCGGAAAAGATGGCAGAATTAACGCCCCGTGAAGTGGTCCGGGAACTGAACCGCTATATCATTGGTCAGGATGAAGCCAAGCGCGCCGTGGCCATTGCCCTTCGCAACCGCTACCGCCGCGCTCAACTCTCCCCCGAAATGCGGGAAGAAATCTATCCCAAGAATATTCTGATGGTGGGCCCCACCGGCGTGGGTAAAACAGAAATTGCCCGTCGTCTGGCAAAGCTTGTGGATGCGCCCTTCATCAAGGTGGAGGCCACCAAGTTCACAGAAGTAGGCTATGTGGGCCGGGATGTGGAATCCATCATCCGGGATCT